>CANQOG010000014.1 GCA_947625415.1 uncultured Clostridia bacterium | reverse complement strand
AATGACAAAATAATGGAGAAAAACCTTGAAAATCTCAAAATAGCATACGCTCACGAAGAAGGAAAGGCTGAAGGAAAGTCAGAAGGATTAAAAGAAAAAGCAAAAGAAATTGCAAAAAATTTATTAGATAAAGGTATCAATATAGATACCATTATTGAAGTAACTAAACTAACTAAAGAAGAAATTGACAAATTATAACAAAATAATTATCCACCAGCTTAGCTACTTAGCTGGTGGTTTTTCATTTATGCCCATATGGCTTTTCTACTTCTATATTTATATTTATATTTAATTTTTCTCCATTGACTGTATACTACTTTTTTCTTTCAAAAATCCCATTATATTTGATACGCTATATTTCAATGATATTTCTAATAACATATGTATATGGTCTAGACATACTTCTGCTTCTCAAATAATTTTCTAAAAATATTAGTTTAAAACTTCATCTTTAAATGAATTTCTATATTTTGAATTTACACTATAATTTAATTCTACTTCCATTTCATTTAATGGTCTTGTATATAAACGTAATGAATAACAGTTTCCTTTTAAATAATACAAATTCTGATAATGTCCAGTAAAACAAACACCTATATAAAAATTACATTCATCATTATCCCATTTATCCAATCCTATTTTAAAAGATTCTTTAGAATAATAAGTATAACCAAAAAGTTTTCCATTCACATAATATAAAATTTTATCAACAGTTCCATCTTCAATCATAAATTCATCATACATATTCTGCTTTTCAACATCTGTTTCATAAGGAAGATATACTATTGAAAATTGAACATCACTACCAATATCAAAACCATAATATCCTTCAAACGAAAGCTCCTCATCTCTCGGCAAACAACAAATATCTCCAGAACCCATATTACTCATATTTTTTCCTTCCCCCGTCCACACAGAATGATTACTAAAGTCACCAAGAAATCCACTATTATCAAGAATCACCCTTATCGATTGACCTGCAATATTATTACTTCCTAATAAGTTATTAGTCCTAATAAAAATTCCGAGTGCTAATATATCTCTGGAACGGTGTAATACATTCTGATATGGACCTCTGTCTAAATTCCCATAAAATTCAAATGTAAATCCATCTTTAGCCCTCACTCCATCCTGATGTAATCTTACATAACCTCCTTCACCTGTTTCATTTTCTTCAGATTCATTAAATTTTAATGATTTTGTTGTTTCATCATATTTCACATCTGCAAATTTTTGTATTCCTTTATATTCATATTTTTTGCTTCCATCTTCTCCGTATTACTGGTGCATAAAAATCGTAAAACTTACCTTCTTCTTCCAGATTTTCTTCTCCTTCTCTCCATTCTCCTCCTGCTAATTTCATTGAATCTAAATTTAATGGTAAACTATCTGATACTCCCACTGTTGATTTTACATTCCAATTTATTGCATCTTCTGATACTATTTCATAATCTTTTTCTTGATAATTTATTACATAACTATTTGTAAATAATAATTCTTTTCCATTTATTTCATATTTTTCTCCCTTTTCTAATAAATAATATCCTGAACCATATCTTTCTATTTCTCTATTTTCTTTATCGTATTCTATTACTATATTCCATTTATCATTACTTACACTTTCTTTTGTTCTATCATATAATCTTGTTCCTATTATTCCTTCATTTGTATTATTTCTTGTTTCTTCATTTATTTTATCGTCATCATTTTGAGGTATCTGATTTTCAAATTTATCTTTTAGTTCAATTACTCCATCAATTATTGCCCTTAATTCTTCTTTTGCCTCTTTTGAATTAATTCCACCATCTAAACCAAGTATTCTGGCAGCTTCTTCTTCCATTTCGTCCAAACCAATATATAATAATTTTCCCTTTATTATTACAAAGTTTTCTTTATCTCTATCTTCAATTTTGCTAATATACTTTTTTAATTTATCTCCAGAACCATAAACACTATTATCTTCAATAGTATTTACTTTTAATTCTTCATCATAACTAGAAAATCTTGACATTATAGAAGACAAAACCGCATTTGTTATTATCCCATTCTCCCCAATTATCGCATTTAGTGAGACTCCAGCAAGTATAAGTAGGACAATGACTGTTATCGTGTTATTTTATGATGAAAAGATTAGATATTTAAAAATAAAAATGTTGATTTCATAAACTTTCCATGTTATACTTATTTTTATGGAAAAGAGATATTTTGAAAAATTAGAATTTAATAAAATAAAAGAAATTTTAGAAAGTTTTTGTGTTACTTTTTTAGGGAAAAAATTTGCTTTGGAGCTTTTGCCTTTACTTTCAAAAGAGAAAATCGAAAAAGCTATAACTCAAACTTTTGAAGCTTCAACATTAATTTATAGAAAAGGAAATTTACCTATTTCTGAAATAGAAGATATAACAAAATATTTAAAAATTTTAGGGTCAAAAAACTCTTTAAGCAGTAAAGCTCTTTTAGATTTAGCAAACATCCTAAAAGTTTCTAAAAATCTAAAAAAATATTTTTCTAGTGAAGAAATAGATATGAATGAATTTTCAGGTTTACAAAACTTTTTTGAAAGCCTATATTCTAACATAAATATCGAATCTAAAGTTTTTAACAGTATCATTGATGAAAACACCATTTCTGACGAGGCTTCAAGTAATCTTAAAAATATTCGCAAAAATATAAAAAATAAAGAACAAGAAATCCGTAGTAAACTAAATTCAATATTGCATCAAAAATTTATTCAAGAACCTATTATTACAGTTAGAAATGATAGATTTGTTATTCCTGTAAAATCAGAATACAAATCAGAATGTAAAGGATTTGTTCACGATATATCTAGTTCAGGTTCTACTCTTTTTATAGAGCCGATTTCAATTTTTGATTTAAACAATGACATAAATGAATTAAAAATTAAAGAAACTATCGAAATTCAAAATATTTTAGAAAACCTTTCTGCTTTATTTTTCGATTTAACAAGTGAACTCGAAAATGATATGAATTTAATTGGAACTATTGATTTTATTTTCGCAAAGCGGAAAATATGCAAACTCTATTGATGCCACAAAACCAATCATTTCAAATAATAAAGAAATTAATCTTATAAATGCTTGGCACCCACTATTAGAAAAAAATAAAGCTGTCAAAAACAATATTTATATTGGAAAAGACTTTACATCATTAATAATTACTGGTCCAAATACTGGCGGAAAAACTGTAGTTTTAAAAACAACCGGTATTATTGTTTTAATGGCAATGAGTGGTTTAATGATTCCTGCAAAAGAAGGTTCAAAAATTTTTGTATTTGATAACATTTTTGCTGATATTGGTGATGAACAGAGTATTCAAGAGTCTTTAAGTACATTTTCTTCTCATATTAGCAATATTGCAAATATTCTAAATAAAGCAACATCTAAAAGTTTAGTTTTGTTAGACGAACTTGGTTCTGGAACAGACCCAAAAGAAGGTTCAAGCCTAGCTATAAGCATATTAGAAGAACTATATAAGCAAAAGACTCTTACAATTTCAACAACTCATTATCCAGAACTTAAAAACTTTGCTATTGTAACAGAAGGATTTGAAAATGCTTGTGTTGAATTTGATATTAAAAATCTTGCCCCTACTTATAAACTTTTAATTGGAATTCCTGGAACTAGTAATGCTTTTGCTATTTCAAAAAAACTTGGAATTTCCGATGAAATCATTTCAAGAGCAAAAGAAAAATTAAATACTACTACTGTTCATATTGAAGACTTGTTAAAAGAAATATATGAAAATAAAAGAATTACTGAATATGAAAAGGAAAAAACTTTAAAAAATTCTAAAGAAATAGAAACTTTAAAATTAGAACTTGATGAAAAAAATCATTCTTTAAAAGAAAAGGAAAACTCTATTATTTCAGAAGCAAAAGAAAAAGCCAATAAAATTTTATTAGATGCTAAAGAAGACGTAGATAACATCATAAAAGAAATTGAAAATTCTCATTCTTCAAAAGAAGCAAATGAAAAAAGAAAACAATTTAATAAAAAACTTCAAGAAGTTTCAATTTCAAATATAAAGAAACCACAAAAAGAAGTTAAAAAAGAAGATTTATTGATAGGAAGCGAAGTTTATATTCCTAGAATAAACAAATCTGGCTCAGTCATTTCAATTTCTCAAGATGACTGTATAGTTCAAATTGGAATTATAAAATCAAGTTTTAAATTTTCCGAATTAGAACTAACTGAAAAAGTAATTTCAAAAGAAGATAAAATTCGTTCAATAAAAAGAGAATTTAAACCTGTTTCAATTTCATCAGAAATTAATGTAATTGGTCAAAATGTCGATGAAGCTTGTTTCGCAATTGACAAATATTTGGATAATTGTTTTTTAAATGGTTTAATGACAGTTAGAATTGTTCATGGCAAAGGAACTGGAAAACTTCGCCAAGGTATTCAAAAATATTTACAAACACATCCACATGTAAAATCATTTAGATTAGGAACTTTTGGTGAAGGAGAAATGGGAGTAACAGTTGTAGAATTAAAATAATAAGAAAAGTCCTCCGTAAATTTTACGGAGGATATTTTTATGTAATTACATTTTTCTAAATACACCAATTACTTTTCCTAAAATTTCACAAGTAGGAACTATAATTGGGTCCATTGTAGAATTTTCTGGTTGTAATCTAATATGATCTTTTTCTTTATAAAATGTTTTAACAGTAGCTTCATCTTCTATTAAAGCAACAGCAATTTCTCCATTTTCAACAGTATTTTGACGTCTTACTAAAATATAATCTCCGCTTAAAATTCCAGCTTCAATCATACTCTCGCCTCTAACTATCAACATAAAGCTTTCACTATTTCCAACAAAGTCTAAAGGAATTGGAAAAGTATCTGTTATATTTTCAAAGGCTAATATTGGAGTTCCAGCAGTTATTTTTCCAATAACAGGAACATCAACCATCTCTTTTCCATTATAAACCTCTTTATTTTCAGCAATTCCAGTTTGACCTGTAATTCCACCTTTAAGCAATTTTAATGTTCTTCCTTTTTGTTGCTCTTTTTTGATATATCCCTTTTCTTCAAGCTTTGCAATATATCCATGAACAGTAGCAGTAGATTTTAAACCAACAGCCTTTCCTATTTCTCTAACAGATGGTGGATAACCATTTGCCATAACTTCTTTTTCAATAAATTTTAATATAGACTTTTCTCTTCTATTTAAAGTATTTGGATCTTTTTTTCTTCCCATTTTTAAATCACTCCCAAAAAATTTTATAACTTATATTATTGACAAAAATATATTATCACAAAACAAATTTTTTGTCAAACATTTTTTTGATTTTTTATTTTAATTTTACAAAATTCCTTTTATAATTGCAGTAATAATTATCATAAATTCAAGTACAACTATAATTGGGAAACCATATTTAAAATACCACTTTTGGGTTTTATGACGAAACTTATACATACCAAAAGTTGTTCCAATTCCACCACCTAAAAATGTTACTAAAAATAATGTCATTTCTGAAATTCTCCACTTATCTTTTTGAGCTTTATATTTGTCAATTGCCATAAGCCCGAATTCCAATTAAATTTATAATAATAAAATATAAAATTATATATTTGTGACCGTTCAGCGCTTTGCCAAACATAAGAATTATTACCCATATTTTATCCTCTAATTTCTAAACAAACAAAGACATTTGATTGCTTTTGGTCATACCCTTTAAAACATTAAACTTTTCTAATAACTCAATTGCAGATTTTCCAAGTTTTGCTCTAGCTTGTAAATCATCTATACATTCAAATTCCTCTTCATTAGCTTCTTTAAAAATACTCTCTGCCGCTATTGGCCCGAAGCCCTGCCATACTTAAAAATGGAGGTCTTAACTTTCCATCTTCAATTCTAAATTTTGTAGAATGTGATTTATACAAATCTACTGGCAAAAATTCAAATCCTCTTTCATAAAATTCTTGAACAATATCCAAATCATCTAACATTTCCTTGTCTTTTGGAGTAGCATTATTTCCTAATAAGTCAATTTCTCTTTTCTTATCTTTTACTCTTTCTTCTCCATTTATCATTACTTCTGCATCAAATGATTTAGCTCTTATTGAAAAATATGCAGCATAATAAACTAAAGGCTTATGTACCTTAAACCATGCAATTCTTACTGCATTTGTAACATAAGCAGCAGCATGCGCTTTAGGGAACATGTATTTTATTTTTTCACAAGATTTTATATACCAGTCTGGAACATCATATTTTTTCATAAGCTCTTTAAATTCAGCCCACTTTTCTGGGTCTTTTAAAGCTTTTCCTTTACGAACTGTTTCCATTATTTTAAAAGCTTTATCAGGTGGCAAACCTTTTTTAATTAAATAAATCATAATATCATCACGACAACAAATTGCTTCTTGTAATGTAACAATTCCATCTTGTATAAGAGTTTGAGCATTTCCAAGCCATACATCAGTTCCATGTGATAAACCAGATAAACGTATAAGTTCATCAAACGTAGTTGGATGTGTATCCATAAGCATGCCGTCTTGCAAATTTTGTTCCATATTCTGGAATTCCATAAGTTCCAATTTCTGAACCAATTTGTTCAGGTGTAACACCTAAAGCTTTCGTTGATGAAAATATTGACATAGTTTCTTTATCATCTAAAGGAATTTCTGTTGGAGCAATTCCACTTAAGTCTTGAAGCATTCTAATAACAGTTGGGTCATCATGACCAAGAATATCAAGTTTAAGCAAGTTTCCATCAATTGAGTGATAATCAAAATGAGTTGTAATTATATCTGAATTTGGATCATCTGCAGGATGTTGAACAGGCGTAAACTCAAATATTTCTCTTCCTTTTGGAACAACTATAATTCCACCTGGATGCTGTCCAGTAGTTCTTTTTATTCCAGTACATCCGATTGAAAGTCTATTAATTTCCGCACTAGGTAACATTTTATGACGTTCTTCAAAATAATTTTTAACATATCCAAAAGCTGTTTTATCAGCTACTGTACCAACAGTTCCAGCTTTAAAAGTAGTTCCCTTTCCAAAAATTACTTCAGTATATTTATGTGCTTTTGCTTGATATTCACCTGAAAAGTTTAAGTCAATATCAGGCTCTTTATCTCCATTAAAGCCAAGGAATGTCTCGAATGGAATATCCATCCCATCTTTATTCATTTTTGCTCCACATTTTGGGCAATTCTTATCTGGCAAATCAAAACCATTTTGAACTCCAAAATCTGAGAAATCTGAAAACTTACAATTTGGGCATCTATAATGAGGTGGAAGTGAGTTAACTTCTGTAATTCCTGTCATAAACGCTGCCAAACTCGAACCAACAGACCCTCTTGAACCAACAATATATCCATCTTCATTTGACTTCCAAACAAGCTTCTGCGCAATAATATACATAACTGAATATCCATTATTTATAATAGAATTTAGTTCTTTCTCCAAACGTGTTCCAACAATTTCAGGAAGTGGATTTCCATATAATTCATAAGCCTTCTTATAAGCAATATCTCTAATTTCCTTTTCACATCCAGGAATATGTGGTGGACATTTTTCAGGAGAAATTGGACTTATCTTTTCACACATATCAGAAACTTTATTTGTATTTGTAACAACAACTTCATAAGCTTTTTCTTCGCCTAAATATTCAAACTCTTTTAGCATTTCATTTGTAGTTCTCAAATATAATGGTGCTTGCATATCAGCATCATCATATTTTTGCCCTGCTTGTAAAATTCTTCTATAAATCTCATCTTGTGGATCCATAAAATGAACATCACAAGTAGCAACAGTCATCTTTCCAAGCTTATCTCCAAGAGCAACAATTTTTTTATTTATCTCTATTAAATCTTCATCACCATTAACTCTTCCTTCTCTTTTCAAGTAAGCATTATTTCCTAATGGTTGAATTTCCAAATAGTCATAAAATTTAGCAATTTCCTCAATTTCTTCCTCTGGCTTATTATCTAAAATAGCTCTGTAAAGTTCTCCCGCTTCACAGGCACTTCCAATAATCAACCCCTCTCTATATTTAGCAAGTATAGATTTTAAAATTCTAGGTTTTTTATAAAAATAGTTTAAGTGTGAATATGAAACAAGTTTATATAAATTCTTTAGACCAACATAATTTTGAGCTAAAATTATTATATGATAGCTTGGAAGCTTACTAAATTCAGTCTCATATTTATTATTAAAATCATCAATAACTTTAGCATTTTTGTCTTCTTTTGCAGTTTCTATCATCTTATTAAAAACTTGAACTAAAGTTTTAACATCATCTAAAGCCCTATGAGCAACTTCAACTTTAATTCCTAATTTATCAGCAATAATTCCAAGTTTATATCTTGTAAATTCTGGATACATAGCTTTTGCTAAACGAAGAGTATCTATATATGTATTTTCCCACTTATAACCATATTTTTCATAATTATATTTAAGCCAAGTAACATCAAAATCAGTATTATGTGTAACAACAACAGAGTCTCCAATAAACTCAATCATTTTTGGTAAAACTTCTTCGATTTTTGGACTATCTTTTACCATCTCATCTGTTATATGTGTTACTTCTACAACTTCTGGTGGTATAGGCTTCTCGGGATTTACAAAAGTTTCAAAAGAATCAATTTCTTTTCCATTTTTTATTTTTATAATTCCAACTTCAGTAATTTTTTCTGTTATATGAGAAATACCAGTTGTCTCTAAGTCTAAAACGCAATATTCGGTATCAATACTTTGCCCTTTTGAATCAAAAACACATGGATCTTTGTCAGGACAAAAATACCCCTCAACACCATAAATTACTTTAATTGCATCTTCTCCTACTTTTTGCAACAAATGATATGCATCAGGAAAAGCTTGAACAACTCCATGGTCAGTTATTGCAATTGATTTCCATCCCCAAGATATTGCTCTTTTTATCAAAACATCACAAGGTGTTACAGCATCCATTTGACTCATTTGAGTATGCATGTGAAGTTCAACTCTTTTTACTTCAGCATCATCTATTCTCTTCTCTTTTTTCAAGCCTTCACTTTCAAAAATTATATTTGACATTATTGTAATTTCTTTAGCAAAAGTGTCAAAACTTGCAATTCCGTCAACTTTAACACCTTTTCCATCTATTTTTTTTACTAAATCTTTAAGATTAGCTTTTTGAACAAATGCTTTACAAGTCATTGTACTAGAACCATCATATAAATCAAACATTAAAATTGCTTTATCAGGGCTTTTTTGCAAATTATCTTTTGTTTCTACTCTAATAACTTGTCCATCAACTAAGACATTTCCTGTTTCAGTATTAATATCAGCAATTTTAATCTCTTTTCCTTTTACAGTAACTCCTCGAGAAGCAAAAATAACTCCTTCTGGAAGTTCTTTTGGAGTAGCTTCTTTTTTTACAAAGTTTTGATTTTGCGATTTCGGACCATATCCATAATAATTCTGTTTTGATTGATTTGAAGCTTTTGGAGCAGAACTTGCTTTAGAACTAGAATCTGACATCTCCATTTCAGCCTCTATTAAAGCATCTTGATTTTCCCTATTTAAACGAATTCTTTCCTCTGCTTCTCTATCAATTTGTTGAACAGCCTTTTGTTCAGCCTCTTGAAATTCTCTTTCAACATGCTCATAATAGTCATCATCTAAACAATCATTTATTTTTACAAAATATTTACTATTATAAACATTTTGAAGAAGATGCTCCAAACCTTTATCAAATTTTTTTGAGCATAAAAATTCCGCACCTTTTATTTTTAAATTGACATCTACGTTTTGCCCATTTTTTTCTATTGTACTATTTGTCAACATTGCGCGGCTTAATGGTTCTTTAGAAGTAATATAAGAAATTATATTACTCCAGTTTCCCTCTATATCTTGCTCAATTTCAACATCCTCATATTTTATATTAGTAAAAGCTTTTCCTACATTCATTCTGTTTTGTAAATAATTCTCAAATTGTCCTATCTCACCAACAGTTATAGGTTTATTAGAAATAATATCAACCTGAAGCTTATCCTGCTTCTTATAAAGATTAACATTTGAAAGCTTTGCATCAAGTAAACTTGGACTATCTACAAAATCAGTAAATACGTCTTTTATATATTTATCCATTTCCTATTTTATCTCCAATAATTTCCTTTATTTGTTCTACTTTTTCATTTATATTAGCTACAAGCTCTATCTGCATTCCTTTTGTAATATATGTTCCATTTTTCGGGTATACATATAAATTTCCCAATCCAAAAGCTTTTTGAAATCTCTTTTCAATAAATGAAGCTCCTTGTGTCACAGTTATATCCTTAATCTCATTATACCTTAAAGTTCTTTCTTCTGTTTTAAATAAAAACATTTTTCCTTTAAATTCTATTCTATCTTCATAAAATTTCATTACAGTTTGATTTGCTTTTCTTTTTTCTAAAACTAATTTTATAAAAACTACAAGTATTAAAATTAAAATTGCTACAATTCCATATAAAAATCTTTTAGCTGAAAAGCAAAGTACTATAAATAATACAAAAAACAAATATACTTCTAGTAATTTTTCGGTAAGTATATACTTTGGTGCAAATTCTCTTTTTATTTTTAATAATTCCTTCTCTTTCTTCATTATTTGCCTCCAGTATTGTATTTTAAAATATTCTTCCTATGTCATTTGCTGTAACAAAAACTGCTATTGTTAGCAATAATAGCATTCCGAATTGCAGTTAATTTTAATTCTAAATCTTCTGATATCTTTTTTCTTCTAATTATTTCTATTATAAATATTAAAATTTTCCCACCATCTAATCCAGGAATTGGCAATAAATTTGTAATTCCAAGTGAAATTGAAATTACAGCCATTAAATAGAAAAAATCAAATATTCCTGTTGTATTAACAATTACTTGTGAAAGCCCAACAGGTCCAACTAATCCAGCTTCTTTTGCTCCACCAGTAAACAAACTTGCAATTCCTTGAAATAACATTACTATATATCTTTTTGTAACTATTAATCCATGATATAAATTTTTATTATATATACTTGCTAATATCCAAAATAATAGCAAACCAAAAACTATATTTATAGCTGGACCAGCAAGAACAATTAATAACCTTTTCCAAACTGGCATATTACCAAAAGCTCTTTTGTCATCAGATGCTTCTTCTTCACCTAGCATTCTAACATATCCACCTAAAGGAATCATTCTTACAGAATATTTTGTTTCCTCAGTTTGTTTTGTCCAAAACGACTTTCCAAAACCAATTGAAAATTCTAAAACTTTTACTCCTGATTTTTTAGCCACAAGAAAATGAGCGCCCTCATGAATAAAGACTAAAAAGCCTATAAGTATTATTATTTTTAAAGCTCCGAATTATAAATCCCAAAGCTTTTTCCTCCTTTATAAAATAAATGTAAATACACAAAATGCGAATGGTGCAATAAACATTACACTATCAATTCTATCTAACATTCCACCATGTCCGGGAAAAATATTACTAAAATCTTTAATATCAAAATGTCTTTTAATTGTTGATGCAGCAAAATCTCCAATTTGCCCTATAACACATAAAATAATTGCCATTGCTACAACTATTAAATAGTTTATACCAAAATTAAACTTATTATTTAAAATTATTGTATAAATTAATGAAAGTATCACTGCTCCAAAAACTCCAGCAACACAACCTTCAATTGTTTTATTTGGACTTACTTTACTAAATTTGTGTTTTCCAATAAGTCTACCAAACGTATATGCAAATGTATCAGAACCCCATGCAGAAAAGATTACATACCAAATTAAGAATTTACCTGAAATTATTGTATTTTGGAAATTCTTAACCACCAAATCTACAAAAGAATTTTCCTTCAAAAATTCTAATTTTGTATTGTCTCCAATTCCATATATAAGTGGTATAAACATTATAAATGTAATAACATACATTATTCCTAATAGTGAAAAAGCTATATCTTTCAAAGTTATTTTCATATCTGAAATAATTATATGTAAAAATAATAGTAGCAAAACACTTGGAACTAAAATTCCTAAACTTATTAAAGCAAATTTAGTATTCACTATATGTATTACAGCAATTCCAATAGCTAGAATATAACCTATCCATGACAAATTTTTAACTTCTGAACTAACAGCTTTAAAATATTCATGAATAGCAATACAAGCAATTACTGCCATTACTATATCAAAAATATATTTATTTCCAAGTACTAATAAAGCTATAACTATTGGAAATCCTATAACTCCTGTTAATATCCTTTGTACATTCATTATTTTTCACTCCTTTTAAAACTAAAAGTATATGATTATCTACTTTCCTCCAAACTTCCTATTTCTTTTCTTATATATTTCTATACATTCATCTAAGTCTTTTTCATTAAAATCTGGCCATAATTTATCTAAAAATATAAACTCTGTATATGATAATTGCCAAAGTAAAAATCCACTTGTTCTTAATTCTCCACTTGTTCTAATCATCAAATCTGGATCAGGAGTTCCATTAGAATATAGATTTTGAGAAATAGTTTCTTCTGTAATTTCATCTATAGCAAGTTCACCAGATTTTACTTTTTCAGCAATTTTTCTTGTTGCCTTAACCATTTCATCTCTTCCACCATAATTTAAGCAAATATTAAAATTAACACCTGTATTTAATTTTGTTCTTTCTTCGCAGTCTATTATACTTTTTTGTAAGTCTTTTCTTAGAGCTGTAATATCTCCCCAAATTTTTACTTTTATATTTTCTGAATCTGCTCTTTTTGAATAATCATCTAAATAATTTTTCAACAAATCCATTAAGGCAGTTACTTCTTCTTCACTTCTCTTCCAGTTTTCCGTAGAAAAAGCATATACTGTAAAATATTTTACACCAATTTTATTAGCATATCTTACCATTTTTTCTAAAGTTTTAGCGCCTTCTCTATGACCCATTTTTATTGGCAACATTCGCTTTTTTGCCCATCTTCTATTTCCATCCATAATTATTGCAATATGCTCTGGAAAAACCTCTTTATCCATATTTTAAAATAAAAAGAGTTTTTTTAAAGAAAAAACATCTTTAAAAACTCTTAACCTCCTTAAACCTTCATAATTTCATTTTCTTTATTTTCAGACATTTTGTCAATTTCATCAATATATTTGTCTGTTAACTTTTGAATTTTATCTTCTAAATCTTTTCTTTCATCTTCAGTTATTTCAGATTTTTTATTAGCTTCTTTTGCATCATCCATTCCTTCACGTCTTACACCTCTAACTGAAACTCTAGCATCTTCAGCCATTTTTTTAACATCTTTAACAAGCTCTTTTCTTCTCTCTTCTGTTAATTCTGGGAAATTTAATCTTATTAATTTTCCATCATTATTTGGATTTAAACCAATATCAGAAGCAAGTATTGCTTTTTCAATATCTTTCAAACAACTTGCATCCCATGGTTGAATTACTATCATTCTAGCTTCTGGAACAGAAATTGCAGCAACTTGATTTATTGGTGTTTGAACACCATAATAACTTATTGATATTTTATTTAGAATAGCTGGATTTGCTCTTCCTGCTCTAACTTCAGAAAGGTTTTCTGCAAAAACGCTAACTGATTTCTTCATTTTTTCCTCTATATTATTTAAATCTGCCATATTTTTTCTCCTTTTAATAATTTTACAGTCACATTCTATCATACTTTTAAATTTATTGATAGATATTTTTTAAAATTTTTTGAAAATTTTATCAAAATAAAACGGGGGTTTTTATTCCCCCGCTATTTCCTAATTTTTCTTCTTAAATAATTTCAAAACTTCTATTATTGGAACTATTGAAAATGCTAAACAAAAAGCAGTTAAAAATTCTTTTAAGCTTATTTGTGTAAACTCAAAAATATTTGCAAAGAATGGAACATAAATTACAACTAAAGTTAATATTGTAGTTAATATAAATGCTCCTAATAGCCAGAAGTTAAAGCTTTTCATCGTAAATATTGAATTTTTTTGAGACCTCATTGAAATTGCATGGAATAGTTCTATAAAGTTTGCCGTTAAAAACGCCATTGTAATTCCATCTTGAGACTCTGCAATTCTCCATACTCCATTTTCCATATATTCTCCTAAAAAGAATGACAATATAACAATTCCGGCCATGATAGCACCTTGAATAACCATATCTACTCCTGCGCCATCTGAAAATACTCCGTTCACCAGCCGGTCTTGGTTTTCTTTTCATTAAATTTCCTTCAGCTTTTTCCATTCCAAGCGCTAAACCAGGTGTACTATCTGTTACCATATTTATCCACAAAAGTTGAGCTGGTGTAACAATTGTAATTCCTAAAACAGAAGCAATAAATACATATAATACTTCTGCCATATTTGTTGATAGTTGAAATTGCAATACTTTTCTAATATTGTCATAAATTTTTCTACCTTCTTCAACTGCATTTACAATTGTTGCAAAATTGTCATCAGCTAAAACCATATCTGAAGCACCTTTAGTAACATCTGTTCCTGTAATTCCCATTGCAACACCAATATCAGCAGCTTTAATTGATGGAGCATCATTTACACCATCACCAGTCATTGCAACAATATAGTCTTGAGTCTTTAACGCTCTTACAATTCTGGTTTTATGCTCTGGTTGAACTCTAGCAAATACTGAGCAAGTTTTTACAACCTCAATTAACTCTATATCAGTAAGCTTTTCTAACTGACTTCCTTCAACAGCTTCACTTCTATCACTAATAATTTTTAAATCTTTACCAATAGCTACAGCTGTATCTATATGGTCACCTGTAATCATTATTGGTCTTATTCCAGCTTTCCTACATTCTTTAATTGCTTCATAAACCTCTGGTCTACAAGGATCTATCATTCCAGTAAAACCAATAAATATTAAATCTTTTTCTAAATCTTCAGCTTCAAAGCTTTTTGGAAGATTACTATATTCTCTATATCCAGCACCTAAAACTCTTAAAGCTTTATCTGCAAATTCTTTATTTTTAGTTTTTATTTCATTTTTAATTTCATCTGTCATTGGAACTACACCATTTTCAGATAAATATCCTGTACATCTATCAAGCAAAATTTCACATGCGCCTTTTGTGTATTGTATGAATTTTTCACCAGTTTTATGAACTGTTGACATCATTTTTCTATTTGAATCAAATGGAGCTTCTCCAACTCTTGGGTTATCTTTTACTAATTCATATTTTGGAAGCCCTAAACTATTTGCATAATTTACCAAAGCAGCCTCAGTAGGCTCTCCCATAGCTTCTTTATCTCCAGGTTTAATTTCAGCATCTGAACATAAAGCCATAGCTTTTGCCAATAATTTCTCATCAAAAGTCACTTTATCAGTAACAGTCATTTTATTTTGTGTTAATGTTCCTGTTTTATCTGTACAAATAATTTGCGTACATCCTAAAGTTTCAACAGCGCTAAGCTTTCTAATTAAAGCTTTTCTTTTTGCCATTGAAGTTACACCTATTGATAAAACTATTGTAACAATTGCTGGTAATCCTTCTGGAATTGCTGCAACAGCAAGCGCAACAGCAACTAAAAATGTATCTAATATATGACCACCAGAAAAATCTCCTGTTCTAATAATTCCAAATAAAAATACAAATACACTTATTCCAATAACTAATTTTGTAAGAGTTTTTGAAAGTTCAGCCATTTTTCTTTGAAGTGGTGTTTGCCCCTCTTCAGCATCTTGAAGAGCATCAGCTATTTTACCCATTTCAGTATTCATTCCAGTTCCAGTAACAACAGCTTTTCCTCTTCCATAAACTACTGTACTTCCACTATATAACATATTTGTTCTATCACCTAAAGGAATATCTAAAGTGTTTTCTTTTAATGTTAAAATATCAATTACTTTATTTACTGGAACAGATTCTCCAGTAATTGCAGCCTCTTCGACCTTCATACTATAACTTTCTAATATTCTACAATCTGCTGGAACACTATCACCAGCTTCTAAAACTATTACATCTCCAACAACTAAATCTTCTGATTTAACAGTTTTAATTTTTCCATCTCTTATAACTTTTGATGTTGCTTTTGTCATCTCCATAAGAGAACTGATTGCGTTTTCTGCTTTACTTTCTTGAACCATTCCTAAAATCGTATTTACAATTACTACAAATAAAATTATAAATACGTCTGTAAAACTTTCATGTTGAATAACAGACGTTACTGCTGAAATTCCGCGCTGCTGCTAAAAGCATTATAATCATTGGGTCTGCTAAAGATTTAATAAATTTCTTTATCACACCATCTTTTTTTGGCTCTTCAAGCTTATTTTTACCATTTTTTTCTAATCTCTTTTCAGCTTCTGTATTTGAAAGACCATTACTATTTGAAGATACCTCTTTTAAGACATCTTCTGTACTACTTAAGTACTCTTTCATTCTTCAAAATCTCCCTTCTTATTTAAATTTGGCAAAAACAAAAAAGACTGCTTGCCAATATGCAAACAAGTCTCATTATTTAAAATAAAGCCAGAAATCATTTTATAGATAACGGTTGTTGACTTTATTACATATTTCTATGTTAATTACTCCCTCATTTAGCAAAAATTATATATTATAATTTTAATTAAATCAATATATTTTATTAAATTTTTTTAACATTATTTTAACATTGTTGTATAAAATTATATACAGTGGTATAATAAATAGTGTTTAAACTTTAACTTAAGAAAAGGAGAAATATGCGTTACAAAAATTTACTTTCACAAGCCAAAGAAGACTCAGAATTTCAAGAAATTATTAAAGATATTATAAATAATCCAGAAGTTCAAAAGATGAAAAATTACAAAGTTCACGGTGATACAAGTTGTTATGCTCATTGCTATTCTGTTTCATATTATTGCTATTTAGCTTGCAAAAAACGCAAACTTGATTATAAATCTGCCGCTAGAGGTGCAATGCTACACGATTTTTATTTATATGACTGGCGCGTAAAAAATAGTCATATAAGACCACATGCTTTTACACATCCATTTACAGCTTATCAAAATGCTAAAAAGCAATTTAAACTTAATTGGACTGAAAAAGAAATGATTTTAACACACATGTGGCCAATCACATTTTTCACTATTCCGCTTTGTTATGAAGGTTGGCTTTTAACATTTATAGATAAAAAGTGTGCATTTTATGAACTTTTATCTTCATTAAAAAGGAAATTTAATAAAACAGCAAGAGCTTAAAAAACTCCGGTATTATTCCGGAGTTTCTTTATTTATTTAAAATTCTAGCCATTTGAACGCCTGAGCTAGATGCCATCATTAAGCCTCTTGTCATTCCACATCCATCACCCATAGCATAAAGACCTTTAACACTTGATTCAAAATTTTTGCCTAAAACAAGTTCATTACTATAAAATTTAATTTCTGGCCCATATAAAAGATTATTTGGAGAATCAAATCCTTCGACAACTTTATCCATTTCACAAATAAAATTAATTATATCAGTCATTGTTCTATATCCTATAGCAAATGTTATATCACCTGGTACAGCTGACTTTAATGTAGGAACAACTGAATTATTGTCTAATTCCTCTTGCCAAGTTCTTTTTCCTCTAAAAATATCTCCTAACCTTTGAACAACAATATTTCCATCTCCTAATTCATTTAAGTTTTTAGCAACATTTCTTCCATATAAAATAGGATTGTGAAATGGGTCTGTAAAATGATGTGAAACTAAAATTGCTAAGTTTGTATTTGTACTTTTTCTATCTTTATATGAATGTCCATTTACTAAAGCCAAATTATGGTCATAAACTTCTGATGAAACAAAGCCACTAGGATTTTGGCAAAATGTTCTTACTTTATCTTTAAATGGATATGGCTTTCCAATAAATTTTCCTTCATACATATATTTATTAATTTTTTCCATAATTTTATCTGGAAGCTCATATCTAATTCCAATATCTACAATTCCAGGACGAGTCTTAATTTCATGACTTTGACAAATATCTGATAGCCAGTTTGCTCCTTTTCTTCCAACAGCAATAATAACTTCATCAGCATATATTTCTTCGGTTTCTGCTTTATCATCTTCAACAAATTTTGAAACTTTTGCTTTAACACCCTTAACTCTTCCATTTTCAATAATTACATCTGTAACCATTGTATTAAAAGCCATTTCTATTCCAGCTTTTTCAATATATTCTTCAAGCTTTTTGTATAAGCTATGAGCTTTTTCTGTTCCTAAATGTCTGATTGGAATACTAATTAATTCTATCCCTTGCTTTTTAGCTTTTTGCTTAAGTCTATTAACTTCTTCTTTATATTCAATTCCTTCTAAATGTTTATCAGCTCCAAAATCCAAATAAACTTTATCTGTATAATCAATAAGTCTTTTAGTCTCTTCTACTCCTACGTATTTATGTAAATTTCCACCAACGTAAAAATCATCGTCTTCTTCATTATATAATGAAAGTTTACCATCAGAAAAAGCTCCAGCTCCTGAAAAACCATTTGTTATACTACAAAATGGCTTACATTTAACGCATTTTCCTGTTTTCTCAATAGGACAATCTCTATCCTCAACTCGTTTTCCTTGGTCTATCATTAAAATTTTTTTATTTGAATTTAATTTTATACATTCATAAGCAAAAAATGCTGAACTTGGGCCCATTCCCACTACAATTACATCATATTTTTTTCTTTCCATAAACTTTACCTCCGCTTAATCATTTTCTTCTAGCAATTTTAAAATTTCTTCTTTATGTTCCATTACAGCATCATATCCAGCTTTTATTACAGCTTTTGTATCTTTTATTCCAAGAAGAGAAGTGTCTTCTGTTTTTACAATACAAGCAACATCTGATTCTTCTCTTCCTTTTTTTACATTATCTAAAGAAAAAATATCTAACGCTCTTATTACAACATCAAAAAAATTATTTGATGGTTTATATGAATCTAAATCAAAACTTATAGAAATAATTTTATCAGCGCCTTGTTTTTTCAAAACATCAACAGCTAAATTATTTTTTGTTCCACCATCAATTAGATTATATCCATCATAATTACAAGTTGTATAAATTCCAGGAAAAGACATACTTGCTCTAACAGCTTTTCCAATTGGCATATTATAAATATATTCTATATTTTCATTTTCTATTTCTATTTTATTTGTCGAAATATGAACTTCTTTCATTGTTACAGTATCACAAGAAACCATAACAATTGGAATTTTTGCATTACTTATATTTTCAATACTTTTTTTTCCAGCAATAAAACTTGCTATTTCTTCTATTTTTTCTCCATCACTTATTCCATCAAATCTTGACTCTTTGTGAATAGCCATATTTCCAACAGTTCTAGCAATTGCGCTCTTTTCAATAGTTGCAATTCTTTTATAATTTGCTTCAATGACCTCTTCCATTTCATAAGAATCATAACCGACAAGCAATAGTCATTGCCATTAAACTTCCAGAGCTTGTCCCGGAAATTAAATCTATTTTAACACCTAATTCTTCAAGAGCTCGATATGCTCCAATATGAGCAATACCTTTTAATCCTCCTCCAGCAAGGCATATTCCAATCTTCATCAAATTCAATCCTCCTTTTTAACATTAACATCTTACTATAAAAAAATATTTCATGCAAGTTTTTTGAAAATAATGGTAGTAATAAAAATTAATGAAGAATCCCTGAGCTTCGTACGCAAATTTTATTATTATCATTATATAAATATAATAATAAAATTATTGTATTTTTTTTAATTTTATATTATACTAATATTATTAAAATTAAATAAAAAAAGAGGTGAAAATCAGTATGATAGAATTTGATGAAGAAAAAGGTCCTATTTATCAAGAAGAAGTTCACCAAACTAATGTTATAGACACTAATAGTGCTTTAACAAAAGTATTCTTTAGAATGTTTTTAGGACTTTTAGCAACAGCAATAGTAGCTTCATATACTTACTATTCTGGACTTTTAGAAGACTTCGTTGCAAGAGGTGGATATATATTCTGTCTAATTGCTGAAGTTGTCGTAGCTCTTGTATTTTCTTTTGGTTTTAGGAAATTATCTGCTGGCGTTGTAACAGCCTTATTTTATGGATATTCAATTCTAACAGGTCTTACATTCTCATCAATTTTTGTAGTCTTTGAACTACAATCAATTGCTTATGCTTTTCTAGGAACCGCTGCAATTTTTGGGATAATGGCCTTAATTGGGAAAAATACAAAAGCAGATTTAACTAAAATGGGAACAATTTTATTCGTTTCTTTAGCTGTTTGTTTAGTTGTTTCTTTAATTAATATTTTTCTTGGAAACACTATGCTTGATCTTGGAATAGACATAGTTATAATCCTTATTTTCATGGGATTTACAGTTTATGATATGAATAAAATAATGCTTTATAAAGATTCTTTTATGGGAGATGCTGAAAAATTCTATGTTTATGGAGCAATGGAATTATATTTAGATTTCATTAACCTATTTATTAGACTTTTATCAATTTTTGGAAAAAGAAGAAATGACTAAATATAAAAAATCCTTCAAGAATATTCTTGAAGGATTTTTTATATTACATATATCAATATACATAAGAAATGTAAAATTGTTGCAATTAATATACATATATGAAAAATTGAATGCATCCATTTATGTTTCTTTCCTAATCCATATAATACAGCTCCGAGCGTATAAACTAATCCACCTGAAACTAATAGAATAAATCCTGTCATTCCTAAAAGTTCATAAAGCCATTTAACTTTTATTACAACAGCCCACCCCATTATTAAATAACAAATCATTGAGAACTTTTTAAAATATTTTATATCAATACTATTCAAAGTAATTCCAATTATCGAAATAAGCCAAACTACTCCAAATATACTCCAGCCCCAAGCAGGACTTGCTTCTCTTATCGTACATAATGCAAAAGGAGTATAACATCCAGCTATCATAACGAAAATCATACAATGGTCTAACACTTGGAAAACCCTTTTTGCAAATAAATTTTTACTTAAACCATGATAAACACTACTCATTGTATAAAGTAAAACAAGTGAAATTCCATATATAACACCACTTACAACTCCATAAGGATTATGATGAAGAGCACCAAAAATACTGCATAAAATAATAGCAATAATTCCTAAAACTCCGCCTACAATATGACTAACCATATTAAAAATTTCTTCACCTTTGCTATAAACAGGCATTTCTCTATCTTTTAATTTTGTTCTAAACCCCAAATTATTTTCCTCTCTATTTCCTAAAAAATTTACTTGCAAATTATACAATACATTTTATAAAATTTCAAGTATTTATTCTGATGGTCTTGAGCTAACTGAATCTCCAGCTCTATATCCTTCTAAATTTGGATATTCCACTTCATCTTTTGAAACTTTATTTTTTTCTACCTTAAATTCTGTAACAAGTTCAAAGTTTCCAGCATTTTGAATCTCTTTTTCAATTATGTTTGTTTTTTCATTCAAATAAAAAATTGTAACCTTTTTACTATCTTTTTCTTGAAACTCTAATTTATAATAACCATCTTCTTTTCCGAGATATTTAAACTTTTGATTTGAATTTTCAAAAAAATCATTAATATAAGTATAATTAAGTGAATTTATTTCCAATGTTTCATCATTTTCATCTAAAATTGCTGTTTTATAATTTGTATCATAAACAACTCTTTTAGAATCATCTTCACTTACCCATGTTTTTATATCTCCATTTTCCATAAGTAAAACATTATCTCTAACATATACTTTTGTTTCTTCTCCATTTACAATTTCAGTAAGCTCATAATTTAAACAGTCATTATCTTGTAATATTTTCTTAAACTTATTTTTTTGAATTTTATTATAAGCAAAATTTAATAAAGAAACTAACAAAATAGCTAATATTATTAAAATTAAAATTTTTAAAATATTTTTCTTCTTAATTTTCATATTTGCCTCCTAAGCTTTAATTATTATATCAAATTAAACTCATAAAGTCTATTTTTTAGAAAAAATAGATTGAAAAATTTTTTATCTATGTTAAAATATTTTTATAGAAAAAGGAGATTTAAAATGACAGCTGATTTATTAGAAAAAGAACTTAATTCTACTAACCCCTTATCTTCTCTATATCTTTTATACGGAGAAGAGAAATTTCTTTTAAATAATTGCTTGAAAAAAATTAAAAAGAAATTTGGAGAATTGCTACAAGGAATAAACTATGTAATACTAGATGAAAGTTTAATAGATGATTTAATTTATAATATAGAAAGTCCAGCTTTTGGATATAGTAAGAAACTTATAATAGTTAAAAATTCAGGGCTATTTAAAAAAGATGGTCGAAAAAAACAAGGAACACCTATTCAAGAAAAAATAGCAAACTATTTAAACGAAACACATCTAGAAAATGACGTTGTTGTAGTTTTTATAGAAGACAGTATTGACAAAAATTCTGTTTTTGAAGCTATTTCCAAAAAAGGAGTAGTAGTTGAATTTACTGAATTAAGTGAATCTGCTCTTATTCAAAAAATAAAGCAAATTACAACTATGTATAAAGTAAACATTTCTGAGCAAACAATAAAATATCTTATTGAAACCTCTGGAACAAATATGCAATATTTAATAAATGAAATTAGAAAACTCATTGAATTTGCAGATATACGGAGGAACTATTACAAAAGATTCAATTGATAAATTGGCTGTAAAACAAATTGATAGCGTTATTTTTGACCTAACAGATAATTTAGGAAATAAGCAAACTTCTAAAGCTCTTGAAATTTTAGATGGGCTAATTTATAATAAAGAACCTGTTCAAAAAATTTTAGTAACTCTTTATAATCACTTCAAAAAATTATATTTATGTAGTTTAGCAATAAGATTAAATAAAGACATTGTAACCTCTCTTGGATTAAAACCAAATCAAACATTTCTAGTTAATAAATATAAAAGACAATTAAACTTTTTCAAAGAGTCAGAATTAAAAAATATTCTTGAGGAATTTACAAATCTTGACTACAACTCAAAAATTGGCAAAATTGATATAGAAATAGGACTTCGTTCTATACTTTGCAATTATTGCTAAGCAAAATCATAAAATCAAAAAATAATTATATAATAAATATATCTTTATTTTTGATATAAAGGAGATTTATGATAACTTATATAATTCTTATAATAGTAGGCTTTTTTCTTTTAATTAAAGGAGCTGACTTTTTAGTAGATGGTGCAAGTCGGAATTGCTAAAAAATTTAAAATTCCAGATATAATAATTGGATTAACAATTGTTTCTATTGGAACTTCTATGCCAGAACTATTTGTTTCAATTACTTCTAGTTTAAAAAATTCTTCAGATATATCTATTGGAAATGTAGTTGGAAGTAATATGTGTAATTTATTATTAATTTTAGGAATTACTGCCACAATTAAAGATATAAAATTCAAAAAAAATACAAAATATGTTGAACTTCCATTTTTAATTTTAACAAATATAATTCTTTTTGCATTAGTTCAAGATGGAATTTTATCTCAAAAAGAATCATGTCTACTTGTTTTTCTTTTTATATGTTTTCTTATTTACACTTATATTTGCTCTAAAAAAGAACAATCTTTAGAAACTAACCAAAAGTCAGATACAAAAAATACTCCTATTATAAAAAGTATCTTTCTAGTTATAATTGGAATTTTAGGGCTAAAATATGGAGGAGAATTTGTTGTAGATAACGCAAAAGCTTTAGCTAAACTTTTTAATGTAAGTGATAAAATAATAGGATGTACTATAATTGCAATTCGGAACAAGTCTTCCAGAACTAATAACATCAGTAGTTTCAGCCAAACGTGGAAATACTGATTTAGCTCTTGGAAATATTATTGGTTCAAATATTTTTAACATTCTTCTAATTCTTGGAGTTTCAAGCTTCATAAAAACTATTCATTTTAATTTAAACTATAATGTAGAAATAATAATTTTATATATTTCAAGTATTTTATTATTTCTATTCCCACATTTGCCAAAAAAAGATTATATGTCAAGATTAGAAGGAATTTTATTTACAGGAATATATCTAGTTTATATGTTCATAACAATTTTTAGATAAATTTTCCTTGACATTGAAACGTTTTTTTTATATTATAATTATGAAAAAATAAAAGAAAATTTTTTTGGAGGATATTATGGATAAAGAATTAATACAATTATTATTTAAAACAAACGCATTTCACGCTGCGCCAGAAAATCAACCATTCTGGTATACATCTGGAAAACTAGGTCCATATTTTGTTAATGTTGAATATCTATATGGAAGTGAAAAAGATGCGCAAGATTTATTAAAAACAATAGATGAAATTTTATTAAATGAATCAAAAGAAGATCTTCCTTATTTACTTTGTGAAAAAATTATGGAACACTACGATACTAATAAAATTTTTAAAACAGTAATTGATAAATTAGTACAATATATTCAAGATAATTTTCAAACAAATCTTATTGATTACATTTCTGGTGGTGAAAGAAGAGATTGGTTCTTTTCTATCCCAGTAGCATATTTACTTGGAAAGCCACACATTACTATTTTCAAAGATTTAACAACCATTGCTAGTACAAGTGATTTTGAAGAATCTACAACTATTGATTTTGTTATTGGAAAAAGAGTTCTTCATGTTGCTGATATTTTAAACGCTGGTTCAAGTTTTGAAAGAGCTTGGGTTCCCGCAATTAATAAACTTGGTTCAAAAATAAATTGGGCATTATTTGTTGTTGACAGAAATCAACACGGAGAAGATAATTTAACTAATTTAGGTGTACAAGCTTATTCATTAATGCAAATTTCAAGCGAAATGTTCCGAATTGCTGCTGAACAAGAAATAATTACAGATACTCAATTTGAACTTCTTGATAAATATCACAAAGACCCAGATGGTACAATGAGAATATTTATATATAAACATCCAACATTTATTGATGATGTTATCAAAAATTCTAAAAATGAAAAAGCTGTAAGAAGAGCTAAGCTTTGTAAAGAAAAAAATTATTATGGAAATCCTTTAGGTGATTAAATAAAAAAATTTCTCTAGCAATTTTGCTAGAGATTTTTTTAACTTTGTTTTGTTTGATACAATAAAAACGTTTCAAGAACTGTAGAATTTCCATTTTTATCATAATACTTCAGTTCAAATTCTCCTGTAGAAACAGTTTTCTCAGTTCCATCTTCTTGCGTTTGTTTTTCTACCTTTGCTTCTAAAGTAAAAATGTCTCCATCTTCTATTTTCTTTCCTGTTCCATATTTATCACTTTCTGTACATAATTCTTTAATTATAACTCTATATTTGTCTTTTATAGTTCCGTCACCAGCTTTAGGAAATATATCGCTACTTCCCTCAATATCTTCTATACACTTAACAACATTAGTTTCATCATGTTCTGTACCATTATAATTACGATTTCCACTTAAAAAATTTATTAATCTTGGTTCATTAAATCTGGTACTAATATCATCTGTTGTTCCAGCTATATCACTAGAAGCAGAACGTAACTCTATATTTATAAGTGATTGAAGATGAGTTCTTACTTCACTTTCTGTTGTTTCTGTATCCATTTTTAGTGTTTTTGTAACAATTCCATCATCTTTTAAAATAAAATACAAAAAAGCACCTGCTAAAGCAACTAAAATTGCTATTATTATTATTAATGTAATTATTGCTACTCCATTTCTATTTCTCATTTATAACCACCTTTATTCAAATTTACATAGGAATTATACAAGTATTCATTTAAAATGTCAATATTAACTTATTTTAATATTTTCATTACCAAACATATTTTTTAATTTTTCTAATACTTCTTTATCAACAAATATTTTTCCACAATTTCTAATTTCTCCACTAACAGTAACAGAAATATTAGTTTCAGCCTTATCAAATTTAGAATAAGTTCTTATAAAATTTCTTAAAGCTTCTTTCTTATCTTCAGAAAACTCAGTTATATCAACAACTATATTTTCATAATTTTCTTCATCTTCCACCATTTCTCTTATACTACTAGCAACAATTTTTGTTGGTTCATCTTCTCTAATTGAAAGTCTTCCTTCAATAAAAACTATTTTTTCTTCTTCTATCGCATAAGAACATCTATTAAATACACTCTCAAACACAATAACTTCATAGCTTCCATATAAATCATCAACTGTAACAAAAGCCATCATTGAATTATTCTTCGTAATTTTTTTCTTTACTTTTGAAATTATTCCAGCTGATTTAACATATTCGTCTTCTTTATGTTTTTTTAACTTTCCAGTTTCTTCTAATTCTGTATCAATTTCAGCAATTTCTAAAGAATTAATATTTGTAGTTCTCTCAATCTTATTTTTTAACTTTTCTAGTGGATGACCTGACAAATAAATTCCAAGCATTTCTTTTTCCATCGCTAAAAAGTCTTTCATATCAAATTCTTCAAGTTCATTAAATATATATTGTTTTTTCTCTTTTTCTTCTACAGAGCTTTCCATTAAATCAAAAACAGAAACTTGATTTTCCATTTTATCTTTTTTTGAATTATTTATAACATCTAAAATATCTTCAAATGAAGCAGTTAATGTACTTCTAGTTTTTCCAAATTCATCAAAACAGCCTGCTTTTATCAAGCTTTCTATACACTTTCTATTAACAGTAAGTTTAGATACTCTTTCACAAAAATCTGTAAATGAAAGAAATCTTCCATTTTCATCTCTTTCTTTTACAATTTCATCAATAACTGCTGTTCCGACATTTTTAATACTTCCCATTCCATATCTAATTTTTCCATTTTGAACAATAAATTTAGAAAAACTTTCATTTATACTAGGCTTTAAAATTTCAATTCCAAGATTTTTACATTCTTCAATATATATAGGAATTCTATCTAAATTATCTAAAAAGCTGTTTAAAGTTGCAGCCATAAATTCTTCTGGATAATAAGCTTTAAGATATGCAGTTCTATAAGCAACTACTGCATAACAAGCAGCATGTGATTTATTAAAAGCATATTTTGCAAATTCAGCCATTTCATCAAATATAGTATTTGCGCTTTTTTCATCAATTCCATTTCTTATACAACCAGGAATTACAACATTACCAGCTTCATCTGTTTGACCATGAATAAAAATTTCTCTTTCTTTTGCCATAACATCTAGCTTTTTCTTTCCCATTGCTCTACGAACTAAATCTGCTCTTCCTAAAGAATAACCAGCTAAATCTCTTACAATTTGCATAACTTGTTCTTGATAAACCATACATCCATAAGTTACATTTAAAATTGGCTTTAATGAAGGATGAGTATATTCATTATGACCTGGATTTTGTTTTCCCTTGATATACCTAGGAATTTGGTCCATAGGGCCTGGTCTATATAGAGAAACACCTGCAATTAAATCTTCTAAGCAATCTGGCTTTAATTCCTTCATAAATGAAGTCATGCCCCTACTTTCAAACTGAAATATTCCATAAGTATTTCCTTCTTGCCACAATTTATAAACCTTTTGGTCGTTCATTTCTTCATCAAATTTTACATCTATTCCTCTATTTTGCTTAACAAACTCTATTGCTTCTTCAATTACACTTAACGTTCTTAAGCCCAAAAAATCCATTTTTAGCAAGCCTAGTTCTTCGAGCAAAGTCATAGTATACTCTGTAGCAACATTTCCGTCATTTACGTATAAAGGAACATAAGTATCAACAGGGTCTTTAGTAATAACAACTCCGACAAGCATGTGTTGAAGCGTTTTTGGGCATTCCCTCTAAACTTTTTGATATATCTATTAGTCTTTTTACAGTTTCATCTTCTTCATATAACGCTTTTAATTCTTTTACCTCTTCTAAAGCTTGTTCAATAGTTATATGAATTTCTCTAGGAATTAATTTTGCAATTTTATCAACATCTGGAAGTGGCATATTTAAAACTCTTCCAACACTTCTAATAACATTTTTAGCAGCTAATGTTCCAAAAGTTATAATCTGTGAAACATGGTCTACTCCATATTTTTCAGTTACATAATCAATAACTTGCCCTCTTTTCTTATCTGAAAAATCAACATCAAAATCAGGCATACTAACTCTTTCAGGATTTAAAAAACGTTCAAAAAGTAATCCATATTTTATAGGGTCAATATCAGTAATCTCTATAGCATAAGCAATTATTGAACCTGCTCCACTTCCTCTTCCGAGGTCCAACAGGTATATCATGAGTTTTAGCAAAATAAATAAAGTCACGAACAATTAAAAAATAATCAACATACCCCATCTTTGAAATAACGCTTAACTCATAATCTGCTCTTTCTCTTATTTCTTTTGAAAAATTCTTTCCATATCTTTTCTCTAAACCAGTTTCAGCTATATATCTAAAATATTCTTCATGTGTTTTATAACCTTCTGGAACATCATAATTTGGAAGTTTTGTAACACCAAATTCAAAGTCAAAATTACATTTATCAGCAATTTTTACAGTATTTTCAATAGCTTCTGGAACAGCCTCAAAATAATCGCTCATTTCTTCAGCGCTTTTAATATAAAACTCATCTGTTTCAAATCTCATTCTATCTTCATCTGTAATTCTCTTTCCTGTTTGCATACAAAGTAAAATCTCATGATTAAAACTATCTTCTTTTCTTAAATAATGAGCATCATTTGTAGCAACAAGTGGAATATTTAACTTTCTAGATAAGCCAATTAATTTTTGATTAACCATTACTTGTTCTCTTAACCCATTATTTTGAATTTCTAAATAATAATCATCTCCAAATAAATTCTTATACCAATTAGCTACCTTTTCAGCCATCTCAAGATTATCTTGCAAAATTGCTTTACTCAATTCTCCAGCCAAACAACCACTTAAACAAACAAGTCCTTTTGAATATTTTTGTAAAATCTCTTTATCAATTCTAGGCTTACTATAAAAACCTTCTGTAAATCCAAGAGATACAAGCTTTATAAGATTTTGATACCCTTCTTTATCTTTCACAAGCAAAATCAAATGATTATATTTTTCATCATCTCTTGAAAAATCTTTATCAAATCTACTATTTGGAGCAACATAAACCTCACAACCAATAATAGCCTTTATTCCTTCTTTTTGGCAAGCTTGATAAAAAAGCGCAGAACCAAACATAACTCCATGGTCAGTTAGAGCAATTGCTTTCATTCCCAACTCTTTTGCTCTTTTAGGAATATCTTTAATTCTACACATTCCATCTAGCAAACTATATTCACTGTGAACATGTAAATGAACAAAATCCATAACTTGCTCTCCTTATTACTACAATATTTTTATTAATTCATTTGTAATTTTCCCAGTTTTAGGAACATCTATAATTTCAAATTTTGAAGTCTTATCTCCAAATTTAATTTCTACTATATCTCCTTCTTTGACCTCAAAACTAGCTTTTACGACTTTTCCATTTACAGAAATTCTTCCACTATCACAAGCTTCATTTGCAACAGTTCTTCTCTTTATAACTCTAGAAAGTTTTAAAAATTTATCTATTCTCATAAAATTTCCTCTTTTTTAATAATTAACATTTACTAAATATAAACCATGTGGCGGAAGAGTTCTTCCAGCTCTTTTTCTATCTCCTGACTTAATAATTTCAGGAATCTCTTCAGGAGCAATTTTTCCAAGTCCAACATCTAATAAAGTTCCACTAATAATTCTAACCATATTATACAAAAATCCATTTCCAGTAAGTTCGATATTTATCTTATCTCCTTCTTTATATATTTTTGCATCATAAATAGTTCTAACGCTACTTTTAGAGCTTGTTCCGACTAGCCTTAAATCCTTTAAAATCATGTTCTCCAACAAAAAACTTTATTGCTTCTTTCATTTTTTCTACATCTAATTTTATTGGAAAATTGTATTCAAACTCTCTAAATATTGCTGTTCCAAATTCTGAATTATTAATAACATATCTATATGTCTTTGAATGAACAGAATATCTACTATGAAACCTATCATCTACAAGTTCAGCAGATTTTATTCTAATAGAATTTTTTAACTTAGAATTTAAAGCAATAGCAAATTTTTCAATAGGTAATTTTTCAGACTCTATTTTAAAATTTGCAACTTGCCCGAAGCGCATAAACCCCTCTATCTGTTCTTCCGAGAAGCAATTAAATCTACCTCTTCACCAGTTATCTCAAAAATAGCTCTTTCAATTTCTCCTTGAATATTTAAGTTATTAGGCTGTTTTTGCCATCCGATTAAATTTTCTTCCGTCATATTCAATAACTAATTTTATATTTCTCATAACAATTCCTTTTATTTAAACAAAAAATGATTAATATTAGAATAATAAAATTTTCTTCTATTAACCATTTTTAAAAAGTATTAAGTTTATTATTCTTTTTTTGAATTCTCCTCTGCTACTTCTAATTTAGTCTCTTTTTTCTTCTTTCTATTTTGATGTGGTTCTACTTTAGACTCAATAATTAAATTTTTAAGAAGAATTTTCTTTAAAGTTTCTTCTTTAACATCAGCAATTAAAGTTCCATCTTTAGCAATAGAAATCTTGCCTGTTTCTTCAGAAACTACAACAACAATACTATCACATTGTTTAGAAAGACCAATGGCTGCTCTGTGACGAGTTCCAAGCTCTTTAGAAATTGCTAAATCATCTGAAAGTGGAAGCATACAAGCTGCAGCAGCAATTTTATTATCACTAATTACAACAGCTCCATCGTGAAGTGGCGTATTTGGAACAAATATATTGCAAACTAACTGTGGAGAAATTTCAGCATTTATAGCAATTCCAGTTGAAATAATATCTTGAATTTTTATATCTCTTTCAAAAACAATTAAAGCACCAGTTTTTTTCTTTGCCATTTCAGTAACAGCAATTACAACCATATAGATTATTTCTTTTGTTTTATTTTCCAAGCTTTTTGTGGAAATTCCAAAAAAGTTTTTAAATTTATTTGTTCCAAGCTGTTCTAAGCTTCTTCTAAGCTCTGGAGCAAACACAACTATCAGGATTATTGCACCATAAGTCATAATAGTAGTTAAAATCATATTTAATATTCCAAGCTTTATCCATCCGACTAACCAAAGTAACAATAATCAATATTGCAATTCCTTTTAATAATTGCCACGCACGAGTTTTCTTTAAAAGCTTTATTGCTTTATATAACAAAAATAAAACAATTAAAATATCTAAAATTCCAAGTATTAAATTAATTGGGTTTTCTTCCCAACTCTTAAAATATGTATATAAATCAAAAGTATAAAGATTATTATTTTGATACATTATTTACTTTACCTCTTTTATTTATAAATTTTATCCAGCTATAAGATATGAAATCAAAGTAACACAAACAGAAAATACCATCATTATACAAAGAACTAAAGCTAATATTCTAGTAAATAAACTATATTTTGTATAAGTATCTTTTCCTTTTTTATTTTTTCCTTTACTTTTTCCTTTTTGTTTTGAGTTTTCTTTTACTCTATTTTTAAATTCTTTCTCCTCTTCTTTTTCTTTTCTCTTCATCGTTTTTACACGTTCTTTTTCAACTTTTTTATTCTCTTTTTCTTGTTTCTTTAAATCATTTTCTGCCATTTTTATAAGACCTCTTCTTTTTTCAAATTTTTTACAGAAAAATTATATCACGAAAATTTCAATATTTCAATAAAAAATAGTAAAAAATAAAATAATAAAACTGTTAAGGAGGAGATTAGCCTTCTAAAAACAGTTTTATTACTTTTTATTTTTTTGGGGATTTTATAAATATAATATACTAATATAACCTTAAATAAAACTTAAAATATTTTAAAAAAGATTAAATTTTTAAAATATCTTTTATAACTTCACCAGAAATTATAAGTCCAGCAACAGATGGAACAAATGAAATGCTTCCTGGAACTTGATTTCTCAACGAACATTTTCTACTGGTTTCTGGTGGACAAATACAATTAGTTTTACAGCTACTTTCACTTTCTTGTTCAACTTTAATTGGAGTTTCTTTTGAATAGACAACTTTCAAACTATCAATATTTCTGACTTTTAATTCTTTTCTCATAACCTTTGCAAGAGGACATACTGAAGTTTTGTAAATATCTGAAACTTCAAAAAGCGTTGGATTTAACTTATTTCCAGTTCCCATACAAGAAATAACTGGAACTCCCATAGTTTTAGCTCTTACTACAACTTCTATCTTTGCTGTTACAGTATCAACACAATCAACAACATAAGAAACTGACTTATCAAAAATATCTTTACTATCAGGAGTAAAAAATTCTTGATAAATTTCAACTTTTGCATCTGGATTTATCTCTAAAATTCTATCTCTTGCAACTTCAACTTTATATTTTCCAATAGTTTTTCTAGTAGCTATAATTTGACGATTTAGATTTGTTAAGCAAATTTTATCATCATCAATTAAGATAAAATTTCCTATACCAGCTCTTGCTAATCCTTCAACTACAAAAGAGCCTACTCCACCAAGTCCAAAAACTGCAACTGTAGAATTATGTAATTTCTCGACATTTTCTTTTCCAATAATTAATTCTTCTCTTGAAAACTGATTTAACATTTTTCTTTACTTCCTCAACATATTTTGAATTCCTATCAAAATTCCTAGTTTTCCATATTCATAAGTAATTCCACCTTGCATATAAGCTTTATATGGTGGAGTTAATGGACCATCACAGCTAAGTTCAATTGTTGAACCAGGTGTAAAGCTTCCATCTGCCATGATTTCTTTATGAGGATATCCAGGTGTTTCAGCTGGAACTGGATCAACAAATGATTCAACTGGCATTCCCATTTGTAAGCCTTTACAAAATTTTACTAAATTCTCCTCTGTTTCAAGCTCAATTGTCTGAATTATATCTGTTCTTGGTTCATTATATCTTGGGCTAATTTTCTTAAATCCTAGCTTTTCTAAAATTAAACTTGCAAAAGTCATTGTTTTTAAACTTGACCTTACAGCATTAGGAGCCATATATAAGCCTTTATAAAAATTTAGCAATTGATTAAAATTTGCTCCCATATCTTTTCCAATAGTTGGAGCTGTTAATCTTTCAGCTACACTTTCAACTAAATCTTTTCTCCCAGCAACATATCCTCCAGAAGTAGCAATTCCTCCTCCTAAATTTTTAATTAATGAACCTACTATAATATCTGCTCCAACCTCTGTTGGCTCTCTATCTTCAACCAATTCACCATAACAGTTATCAACCATTATAATAACATCTTTATCTACTTTTCTAATTTGCTTTATTATTTTTTCTATTTTATCTATACAAATACTTTTTCTAGCTGAATATCCAGTAGAACGTTGAATTTCAACCAATTTAACAGGAGATTTCTTAAGTCTTTCTATAATTTTTTCCACATCAAAATCATCATTAATTAAATCAATTTGCTCATAATTTATTCCATATTTGATTAAAGAATTTTTACTGTCTCCAGCTAAGCCAATAACGCTTCTTAAAGTATCATAAGGCTCTCCGGAAATACTAATCATTGTATCTCCATATTTTAATAAGCCAAACAATGTAATTGATAAAGCATGTGTTCCAGACATTATTTGAGGTCTAACAATAGAATCTTCTGAACCTAAAATTTGACTATAAATCTTTTCTAGTTTTTCTCTTCCTCCATCATAGTAACCATATCCTGTAACTTCAATAAAATCAGTTCCGACTTACTTTATTATCTTGAAAAGCTTTTAATACTTTACTTGTAGCTTTCAAACAATTCTTATCAATTTCTTTAAAAATTGGCTCTAACTCTTTTTCACATTCTTTTTCTAAATTAATTAATTCATCACTTATTCCAAATTCTTTATACACTTTAAATCTCTCCTTATTTATATGAGCAATAATAAAGTGGATATTAATATCCACATTTTTTATATATTTTTATGTAAAAGCAAACAATAAGCCGGGTTCTGTTATTTCAAATAGTCATTTATCTAGGATATATATTGCTATATACCTCAAGCCGCTTAAAGTACGTAAAAATAAATTTAGGCGAGCAACCTAAAATTTACCAGTACTATGCGTTGCTCCAGATAGGGTTTACACTGACGGGAAATGTCACCATTTCCCCGGTAAGCTCTTGCCTCACCTTTTCATCATTGCCTTTTAAAAAGGCTGTTATTTTCTGTTGCACTTTCCCTAAGGTCACCCTCGCTTGACGTTATCAAGTATCCTGCTCTATGGAGCCCGGACTTTCCTCTCGCAAAAAAATTACGAGTTTTATTTTACAATTCCACCCGCAACTTTTTTGCCAGCGACTATTTTGTTTACTTTATGTCTACTATTTTAACATAAATGTCAAACAAATGTCAATTAATAGCTTTATATTTGATAGCATAAATTTTTAGTAGGATTTCTCTTTATAAAAATCTTAAACTTGCTTTGATTATTGATTTTTGAGATT
>CANQOG010000013.1 GCA_947625415.1 uncultured Clostridia bacterium | reverse complement strand
GTAACAACAATAGAAGCAGACCAGTTTAGTGGATTTGCAGGAGTAACAGGAATATTAAAAATTCCAGCGAGAATGACGGAGATAGGAGAAAGGGCATTTTACGGATGCAGTAAGATAGAAGGAATAGAATTTGAAGGAGGAAGTTTACTTACAAAAATAGGAAATTATGCATTTTATCAATGCTCAAGTGCTGAAGGACAATTAATGATACCTACAATTGTTACTTCGATTGGTGAGTATGCATTTTATGGATGTTCAAATTTGTCTGGATTAAGTTTAGACGATTTGTTGATTGATTTAGGAGATTTTGCTTTTTCAAATTGTACTAAAATGGGAGGTAGGTTAGTTATCCCGAGTGGTATTTCTTCAATACCGGATTCTGCATTTAGTTTTGATGCTTTTTCTGAATTGATTTTTAAAAGTAGCTTGGATAAATTGACGATTACGTTGTTGGACATTGGGGAAGGCGCTTTCAGTTTTAACAGTTTACTTTCTTCTATTGAGTTTCCGCAAAGACAAGTCAAGATTGGTGATTTCGGTTTTTCTCAAAATTATAATTTAAGTATTATAAAAAATTTTGAATTTGTGACAGAAGTTGGCAGAGAAGGTTTTTCGTATTGCGATCAAATAAAACAATTATCTTTTGAAAATGTTACTTCATTGGGTGATGGCGCGTTTCTAGAGTGTAAGAATTTACAGAAATTGCCTGATTTGGATTGTAGTCTCATAAGAGTAGGTTTAGAATGCTTTAAGAACTGTGTTAATTTAGAAGAAGTGGATATAGTTAGCTATTTAAAAAGTTCAACTATAGAAAGCATTGGGGATAACGCTTTTCAGAATTGTAAAAATTTATATGGTGATTTATTACAAGAAGTATTTAACAAAAATAACATTTTAATTTCTTTTGGTATGGGTGTATTTACGGGTACGAATGTAGAAAAAACTGCCGTTTTAGATTTTAAAAATTATGCATCTATTGAAAATCGTAAGTTTGTGGATGTAACGAAATTTATTGATAGTTTTGGTAGAGAAATTAAAACTATTGAAATTCCAGAAGGGGTTTTGAGTATTGGTGATTATGCATTTTCAGGCTGTTCTTCAATTACAAGTATTGAATTACCAAAAAGTTTAGAATCAATTGGTTATGGCGCTTTTTTTGGATGTGTGTCGCTTTTAACTGTAAATTTTAACGAAAATTCTACAATTGATTCTGTTCCGTGGTGTTGCTTTCAGAATTGTTATGTTTTGAAAAATATAAATTTACCAAAAACAATAAAGTATATAGGTGGAAGGGCATTTCAGGAAACAGGTATAGAGGAAATAAGTTTAGAAGGTATAGAATCTGTTGAAATGGCTGGATTTCTTGGATGTAAAGAGTTGTCCCAAATAGAATTTGGAAACAATCTTAATACTATTTCATCATGGTGCTTCGCTGGGTGTCCAGCATTACATACTATAGTAATTCCAGATAGTGTTAATTCATTAGGAGATAATGCTTTTCGACTATCAAGTCTTAAAGAAATAAGTATTGGTTCTGGTATTTCTGAAATTAAAACTAATTGTTTTGCTTATTGTGGTAGTTTAAATAAAATTAATTTTAAAGGAACTATTACTTCTATTGGTCCGAATGCATTTTCAGATTGTACTAATTTATCCTCTACAAACTTAAATTGGTCAGCGTTACAGAGTATAGGAGATAATGCTTTTAATAATTGTGAAAGTCTTACAGGAGAGATTACTTTAAATAAAAGTTGTGTTTATAATATTGAAAATTCATTCTTAAATTGCCCTTTAAGAATTAGAAAAACTGATGTATAGTTGTTTTATGTATGGAAGCAGTGTTTTAACTGCTTCCAGTTTTAAAGTTAAAATAAATAATAAAACCTCTTGATTTTATTTATTAAGTGATGTATACTATACTCAAATTTAAAGAAAGTTAGGAGAAAGTAAATGAAGTCATTAGTAATTAGATTAGCTAAATTTAAGGAGAAATACAAAAATTCATTTACTTTTGATTTTTCAAGAGATTATATTTTCTCTATAAAAATGGAGCAGTAATTTTTATATTATTGTTTCTTTTTTTATTTAGAATAATTTTTGAGAAGGAGGATGTATGAAAGGGTATTTAGTTTTAGAAAATGGTGAAATATTTGAAGGAGAAAGATTTGGAGCAAATATAGATAATACTTGCGAAGTAGTATTTAATACTGGAATGGCTGGATATATTGAAACATTTACAGACCCTTCTTATTATGGACAAGGAATTGTTATGACATATCCTTTAATTGGAAATTATGGAGTTATTCATGAAGATGAAGAATCAGTTAGAGTTTGGGCAAAAACGATAATTATTCATGAGCTTGCTGAAAATGAAAGTAATTTTAGAACAGATGAAAGTTTAGATAGTTTTTTAAAAGCCAACAAAGTTCCTCGGCTTAAAAAATGTAAATACTAGAAGATTAACTAAAATGCTTAGAGATAAGGGAACTATGAAAGGAAAGTTAGTTTCAGACATTTCTAATTTAGGGGAAATTTTAAAAGAAATTGAAGATTATAAAATTGTAAATAGTGTTGAAACTGTTTCAAGAAAGCAAACTATGAATTATGGATTAGGACGTCAAAAGCAGATAGCTCTTATTGATTATGGAGCAAAAGATAATATTGTAAATTGCCTTTTAAAAAGGGGAGTTTCAGTTGTTGTATATCCTGCAAGAACTGATGCTTCAATAATTTTAGCTACTCGTCCAGATGGAATTTTATTGTCAAATGGACCACGGAAATCCAGAAGACTGTAAAGAAGAAATTGAAACTTTGAAAAGATTATTTAAGACAAATATACCTATTTTAGGAATTTGTTTGGGTCATCAATTAATGGCTCTAGCAAATGGATTTAAAACAGGAAAACTTAAATATGGACATAGAGGAGCCAATCATCCTGTAAAAGATTTGGCAACTGGAAGAGTTTATATAACTTTACAAAATCATGGATATTATGTTTTGGAAGATTCAATAGACCCAGAAATTGCTGAAGTCTCACATATAAATTTAAATGATGGAACTGTTGAAGGAATTAAATATAAAAATAAAAATGTTGCGACAGTTCAATTCCATCCAGAGGCTTGTCCACGGACCAGAAGAAACGGCTTACTTATTTGATGAATTTTTAAAACTTATATAAAACAATATAAAAAAGTTAAAAGTCCGAAGGAGAAGCAAGTATAGCTAGGCGCACGAAAGCAATATTCAATGAGGCGTACAAGGGTACGTCGATTTGAAATTGCTTGAGTAGCAACAACGCTAGACGAAGCTTATCGTTCGAACGGAAGGAGAATGAAGTGAGAGATAGTAGAATAAAAAAAGTCTTAGTAATAGGTTCTGGACCAATCATAATAGGGCAAGCTGCAGAATTTGATTATGCTGGAACACAAGCTTGTAGAGAATTGAAAAAAGAGGGATTAGAAGTTGTTTTAATTAATTCAAATCCAGCAACTATTATGACTGATAAAAATATGGCTGATAAAATTTATATAGAACCATTAACAGTAGAAACAGTAAAAAAAGTAATTGAAGAGGAAAGACCTGATAGTATTCTTCCAAATCTAGGTGGTCAAACTGGGCTTAATTTAGCAATGGAGCTTGCTGAAAGTGGATTTTTAGAGAGTCATAATGTAAGGCTTCTTGGAACAAATGCAGATGGAATAAGAAATGCAGAAGACCGTAAGTGTTTTAAAGATATGATGGAGAAAATTGGTGAACCATGTGTTGCAAGTAAAGTTGTACACAATGTTCCTGATGCAGTAGAATTTGCAAAAGAAATAGGATTGCCAGTAATAATAAGGCCAGCTTATACTTTAGGAGGAACCGGTGGCGGAATTGCTTATACTATGGAAGATTTAGAAGAAATTGCAGCTTCTGGAATTAGAATGTCTAGAGTAGATGAAATATTAGTTGAAAAATGTATTTCAGGTTGGAAAGAAATTGAATATGAAGTAATTAGAGATTCAAGCCGGAAACTGTATAACAGTTTGTAATATGGAAAATGTTGACCCTGTTGGAATTCATACAGGAGATAGTATAGTTGTTGCTCCATCTCAAACATTATCAAATAAAGAATATCAGATGTTAAGAACTTCAAGCTTGAAAATTATTTCAGCTTTAGGAATTGAAGGCGGATGTAATGTTCAATTTGCTCTAAATCCAAATAGTTTTGAATATGCTGTAATTGAGGTAAATCCTAGAGTTAGCCGTTCATCTGCTCTTGCCTCTAAAGCTACTGGATATCCAATTGCTAAAGTTGCTACTAAAATTGCTATTGGTTACAATTTGGATGAAATTTTAAATGAAGTAACTGGAAAAACTTATAGTTGCTTTGAACCTGTTTTGGATTATGTTGTAGTAAAAGTTCCAAAATGGCCATTTAATAAATTTCTTACAGCCGACAAGACTTTGGGAACACAAATGAAAGCAACTGGTGAAATTATGGCAATTGGTTCAAATATGGAAATGGCTTTAATGAAAGCTATTAGAAGTTTGGAGGAAAATATAGATTCGCTTATCTTGCCATATTTAAGAGAATTTACAAAAGAAGAAATTAGTGAAAGACTTTATAGAAGAGATAATGAAAGAATTTTTGTGATTAGCGAAGCTTTAAGAAGAGGAATAACAATTGAAGAAATATGCAAAATAACTATGATAGATAAATTCTTTGTTGGAATTATAAATAAAATAGTAAAGCTTGAAAAAGAATTAGAAGAAAATGTTTTAGATAAAGAATTGCTTTTGAAAGCTAAAAAATATGGATTTACAGATAAAGTTATTAGTTCTTTAACTGGAAAAACAGAAGACAAAATAAAAGAATTAAGAGATGAATTTGGAATTTACGCTAATTTTAAATTAGTAGATACTTGCAGCGCTGAATTTGAAGCCAAAACTCCATATTACTATTCATCTTATGATGAAGAAAATGAGTCAATAAGAACAGATAAACCAAAAATTATGGTTTTAGGTTCTGGACCAATTAGAATTGGTCAAGGAATTGAGTTCGATTATTGTAGTGTTCATGGGGTTTGGGCTTTAAAGAGCAAAGGCTATGAAACAATTATTGTAAATAATAATCCAGAAACTGTTAGTACAGATTTTGATATTTCAGATAAACTATATTTTGAGCCATTAACACCTGAAGATATTGAAAATATTGTAAGAGTTGAAAAACCAGATGGAGCAATAGTTCAATTTGGTGGACAAACAGCAATTAAATTAACTGAAAGTTTAGATAAAATGGGAGTTAAAATTTTAGGAACGTCTCCTAAAAATATGGATAGAGCTGAAGATAGAGAAGAGTTTGATGAAGCCATTTCAAAATGTGGAATATTAAGACCTCAAGGTGGAACTATATTTACAGTTAAAGAAGCAAAAGATGTCGCAAACAGGCTTCGGTTATCCAGTTTTAGTAAGACCTTCTTATGTTCTTGGTGGGCAAGGAATGGCAATTGCTTATGATGATAAAGAAATTGAAGAATATGTTAATGAAATAAATAAAGTTACTCAAGAGCATCCTATTCTTGTGGATAAATATATGATGGGTAAAGAGTTAGAAGTTGATGCGATTTGTGATGGAGATGATATTTTAATTCCTGGAATTATGGAGCATTTGGAAAGAGCTGGTATTCATTCTGGAGATTCAATATCTGTTTATCCAGCGCTACATATTGAAAGAAATCATATTGAAACTATTATAGATTATACAGAAAAAATTGCAAAAGAGCTTAATATTATTGGAATTTTGAATATTCAATTCATTATTTGTCAAGGGGCAGTTTATATAATAGAAGTAAATCCTCGTTCAAGTAGAACAGTTCCTTATATTAGTAAAGTTACAAATCTTCCAATGATTGACCTTGCAACACAAGTTATACTTGGTAAAAAGTTAAAAGATTTAGGTTATGGAACAGGTTTATATAGAAAAGGTAAATATGTTTGTGTAAAAATGCCGATATTTTCATTTGAAAAAATTAAAAATGCTGATACATCTTTAGGTCCTGAAATGAAATCAACTGGTGAAGTTTTAGGTGTTGCAAGGAGATTTTCAGATGCTCTTTTAAAAGCTTTTATTGCAAGTGGTACTAATGTATCTAAAAAAGGAAATATTTTAATAACTGTAAGAGATAAAGACAAATTGGAAATGCTTCCAATTGCTCAAAAATTTTATTTGAAAGAGTTTGGAATTTACGCAACATCTGGAACAGCAAAATTTTTGGAAGATAATGGAATTCATGTAACAAAAGTTGAAAAATTATGGGAAGGTCAAAACAGTATAATTGACTTAATTGAAAATGGAAAAATCAATTATGTTATAAATACTCCAACAAAAGGAAAAGAAGCAAATAGAGATGGATTTAAAATTAGAAGAATGGCAACTGAATGTAAGATACCATGTTTTACATCTTTAGATACAGTTAATGCTTTATATGAAGCTATTGAAGATGAAAATTCTGAAAAGGATTTAGATGTTATTGATATAACAGAAATTTAAAAATTCCTTAAAATTACAGGATAAAACTTTCAAAATTATTTAAAATATTTTTAAAAATTGTTTTGGAGGTGGAAAAATGAGATTTTTAAATGGAGTTATGATAGGTAGCTTACTTACAGCAGGTGCAGTTTTCTTATATGCTGGAAGTGTTGATGAAGGAAAACGTAAAATTGTTCGCAAAAGTAAACAATTTGCTAGAAAAATTGGGGCAATGTAATATTACCCCAATTTCTAATATCAAAATTTTTATATTCATAATTTTTAGTTAGCTAGACACTGTAGTTGTATTGACAATTTATTGTTTTTATGATAATCTAATTGCTAGTTTTTAAATTTTAGAAGATTAGTTATTTTGCAAATATTTTATAAAATTGGAGGATTTGACTATATGGAGAATAAGAAATTTTATATTACAACACCAATATATTATCCTAGTGGAAAATTTCATATTGGTACTGCTTATTGTGAAGTTTTAACAGACTGTATTAAAAGATATAAAACTTTAAGAGGCTATGATACATATATGTTAACTGGATTAGATGAGCATGGTCAAAAAATCCAAACAGTTGCTGAAAAAAGAGGTTTAACTCCAAAAGAGCATGTTGATGAGATGGCTAAAAAAGCTATAGAGCTTTGGAAGTTAATGGGCATAGATTATAATGATTTTATAAGAACTACTGAGCCACGTCATGTTAAAGCTGTTCAAAAAATTGTTGAAAAGTTTTTAGAAAATGGTGATATTTATAAAGGTGAGTATACTGGTTGGTATTGTATGCCTTGCGAAAACTATTTTACAGAGTTTCAATTGGTAGATGGAAAATGCCCTGACTGTGGTAGAGAAGTTAAAAAAATGAAGGAAGATGCTTATTTCTTCAATATGAGCAAATATGAAGATTGGATAAAAGAATTTTATAGAGAAAATCCTGAATTTATTGTTCCAACTTCTAGGAAAAATGAAATTTTTAAAAACTTTATTGAACCTGGTTTAGAAGATTTATGTATTAGCAGATGTACTTTTGACTGGGGAATTCCAATGCCAAATGATTCAAAACATGTTTTATATGTTTGGCTAGATGCTTTAGCAAACTATATTACAGCTCTTGGATATATGTCAGATGATGATAGCAACTTTAAGAAATATTGGCCAGCAGATCTTCATGTAGTAGGAAAAGAAATAATTAGATTTCATGGAATTTATTGGCCTATATTTTTACATGCTCTTGGTTTAGAGCTTCCTAAAAAACTTTATGCTCATAGCTGGATAGTTATGAAAGATGGTAAGATGTCTAAATCTGTTGGAAATGTGATTTATCCAGAAGATTTAATTTCAAGATATGGTTTAGATGCTACAAAGTACTATTTGTTAAGACTTATGAGTTTTTCACAAGATTCATTATTTTTGCCGGAAGATTTTGTAACAAGATTTAATTCAGATTTAGCCAATGATTTAGGAAATTTAGTTAGTAGAACAATCGCAATGGTTAATAAATATTTTGACGGAGAAATTCCAGTAGAGTCAAAAGAAGAAACAGAGTTTGATAATTCTTTACAAGAATTTTTTAAAGAAAAACTAAAAGAAACAGAAAGTTTTATGGATGAATATCATGTAAGTGATGGAATACAAAGTGTTTGGAGTTATATTGCTAGAACAAATAAATATATTGATGAAACAGCTCCATGGGCTTTAGCAAAGGTTCCAGAAGATAGAGAAAAATTAAAGACTGTAATATATAATTTAGTAGATTCTTTAAGAAAAATTGCAATAATGATTAAACCTTTTATGTCTGGAACTTCTAAGAAGATTTTAGAACAACTTGGTTTAAATTCTGAAGTTACATGGGATGACTTATATAAAGAAAATGTAATTTTGGCTGGAACAAAAGTTGCAGAAAAGCCAGAAATTTTATTTGCAAGACTTGATAAAGATGAGGAAATAGAATATATACAAAATGCAATGCATGGAAATAAATAATTAAATTATGTCACCTTATTTAAAATATTTCATAGTATATAAGAGAAACGAGTTATTGAATATACTAAAAATATTTTAAGAAAGGTGATTTTTTTATGGAATTTGAAAATTTTGATAAAAATATGCAAGTTGAAATGAATGGCTTTATTGAAAATGGAAAACAATATGATATAGAAGTTAAAGTTCCAAAATCTAATAGAAATGTTGTTTTTGGAATTTTAAAAGATGAATATGGTGATCCAATTGAAGATGCTGTTATAAAATTAATTGAAGTTGAAAAAATGATGGGAAGAGAAGAAAGAAAACCAGTTTCTCACACTTTCACAGATGAGAATGGTGAATTTGTTTTCGGACCTTTATGTCCAAATAGACATTATGATTTACAAGTTTGGGTAAATAGAGTAAAACATGTAAAAATTTGTTGTATTGCTAAACCTAAAAAACAAAAATGTTTAAAAGGTGAAAAAGTAGAATGTTGTAATGATGATTTTCCAAAAATGATAGAAGATAATAAATCAGATGGAGAATATTGCCCATTATTAGATAAATAATTTTTAAAATATACAGGCAACTACCAAGCTCCTTAATTCATATATTAGACTAATAATTGAGTTAAGGAGGAGGTAGCTTGTTTTTTCCAGAGCCCTTAGATAAAGAAGCTGAAGCAAAATATATACAAAAGTTCAAAGAGGGAGACGAAGAAGCAAAAAAAATTTTAATTGAAAGAAACTTAAGATTAGTAGCACATGTTTGTAAAAAATATCAGAATTCTAAAATTGACCAAGATGATTTAATTTCAATTGGGACAATTGGTTTGATTAAAGGTATTAATAGTTTTAAACCAGATAAAAATATAAAACTTGCTACTTATACTGCTAGATGTATTGAAAATGAAATATTGATGTTTATGAGAACTTCAAAAAAGCAGAAAGCTGAAGTTTACTTAAATGAGCCGATTGGCAAAGATAAAGATGACAATATTGTTACTCTTCAAGAGGTATTAGAAAATGACGAAAGAAATATTGAAGAAGTTGTTGATTTAAAGTTTAAAGTGAAAGAATTATATTCTAAAATGAAAAATGTTTTAGAAAAGAGAGAACAAGATATAATTGTTATGAGATTTGGATTAGATGGTAATAAACCTAAAACTCAAAAAGAGATTTCAGAGCTTTTAAATATTAGCAGATCTTATGTTTCTAGAATTGAAACAAAAGCAATAAAAAAATTAAGTGAAAAGATAGATAACTAAAAATAAAAGTATAAAATTTCAAAATTTTCCTCATAATAGAAATAAGAGATTATTTTTGTTGTGAGGAGATTTTTTTTATGAAAAATGTTACTAAAATTCGGAATAATTATGTTTTTAATTGCAGTAATTATAGGATTTTTGTTATCAAAACTTTGGACATATATGGTAAGTTCTTCTAATGGGCCAAGCTTAAGTGAGACAAGTAGTAGCTCTGAAAATACAATTATTATAAACAACAAACAGGGGCAAACTAGAGAACCTGTAGTTATGCAAACAGCATCACTTGATGAGAAAATTGGTCCTAATACAAGGCTTATTTTGGAGAAAAAGTTTGAGGATTGTAAACATACTGTAAGAAGAGAGTCTGAGCTTCCAGTAGAAATGATAAATCTTACTTATGATGAGCTTAAAGAGCAATATTCAGACTGGACAATAAAAGATTTTTCTGAAGATAAAGTTACTTTATATAGATTAGCAAGTGGACTTTGTGGTGAGCATTTTATTATAGAAGATGAAAACGGAGTTGTAGTTGTTTATAGACTTGACGAAGACTATAATAAAATTTTATATGAAGTAACTGATATTTATACAGAGTTTTTACCTGAACAAGATATAGAGAGATTAGAAGACGGAATTTATGTTTATACAGTCTCTGACCTTAATTCAGAGCTTGAAAATTTAGAATAAATTTCATTTGCACACTATTGACTTATATGCTAAAATAATGTATGATTAAAATTACTGATTTAGTTGTAAATCAAAAAGGAGGATATTTTAATGGCAATGAACAATATGGTGTGCTCAGTATGTAAAAAGAATCCTGCAGTTGTTTTTATTAATAAAATTGAGAATAACAAGACCGAAGTTCAAGGGCTTTGCTATAATTGTGCTAAAGAAAGAGGGATAAATCCATTACAAGTGTTATCCCAAAATACTAATATTTCAGAAGACGATATACAGGAACTTTCAGAGCAGTTTGGAAACTTCATGAATGAGTTAAATGAAAATATTGATATGGATATGACAGGTTCTGAAGAAGAGATGAAAAATCCATTTTCTGGAATCTTAAATTTATTTAAGGGCGGAAACAGTGAGTTTAATAATGAAGCCACTGCAGGAGGTGGAGATTCAGGAAGCTCACATAAAAAAGTAAAAGTAGAAAAAAAGCAGAAAAATAATAAGAAGAAATTTTTAGATACATTTGGAACAAATCTTACTGAATTAGCTTCTCAAGGCAAAATTGACGAGGTAATAGGAAGAGAACAAGAAATTTTAAGAGTAACTCAAATTTTAAATAGGCGTTCAAAAAATAATCCATGTTTAGTTGGTGAACCAGGTGTTGGTAAAACGGCAATTGCTCAAGGTTTAGCTTTAAAAATCGCAAGACAACAAGTTCCAGCTAAATTGTTAAATAAAGAAGTTTATTTAATTGATATTACAGCAATAGTTGCAGGAACTCAATTTAGAGGTCAATTTGAAGCTAGAATGAAATCTTTAATTGAAGAATGTAGAACTTATGGAAATATAATTTTAGTAATAGATGAAATTCATAATATTATTGGTGCTGGTGATGCTGAACATTCTATGAATGCTGCAAACATTTTAAAGCCTGCGCTTTCAGATGGAACAATTCAAGTAATTGGAACAACAACATTAAAAGAATATAGAAAATACATAGAAAAAGATAGCGCTTTGGAAAGAAGATTTCAACCTGTTCAAGTTGATGAACCAACTATTAATCAAACGGTTGAAATTATTAAAGGAATTAAAAAATATTATGAGGATTTTCATAAGGTTTTAATTACAGATGATATTATCGAGAAAATTGTAAAAATGTCTGAAAAATATATTCATGACAGATTTTTGCCAGACAAAGCTATAGATATAATTGATGAAGCTTGTTCAAAAATAAATCTTAATAATAAAGAGTTATATGAGCTTGAAATGCTAAAAAATGAACTTGCTAATATTGAAAGCGAGAAAGAAGATGCAGTTTCTTCTGATTCTATTGAAGATTATCAAAAAGCTGCAGATTTAAAAACAAAAGAATGTCAAATTCAAGAAAAAATTGATGCAATTGAGAAAGTCTTAAAACCATCTATTTTAAGTTTACAAGATGTTGCTGAAGTTATAGAAAAATGGACAAAAATTCCAGTTACAAAAATAACAGAAGCTGAAACAGAGAAGTTACTTAATTTAGAAAAATATTTACATAAACATGTAATCGGTCAAAATCGAGCAATAGAAGCTGTTTCTAGAGCAATTAGAAGAAATAGAGTTGGACTTCAATCAACAAAAAGACCACCATCATTTATATTTGTTGGTCCTACTGGTGTTGGTAAAACAGAGCTTGCTAAAAGTTTAGCAAAAGAAATTTTTGGAAGTGAAGATTCTATTATAAGAATTGATATGAGTGAATATATGGAAAGCCACTCAACTTCAAAATTAATTGGTGCACCTCCAGGATATGTAGGTTATGATGATGCAGGACAACTTACTGATAGAGTTAAACGTAAACCATATTCAATAATTCTTTTAGATGAAATTGAAAAAGCTCATCCAGATGTTTTCAATATCTTACTTCAAGTTTTAGATGATGGAAAGCTTACAGATGCTCAAGGAAATACAGTTAATTTTTCAAATACAATAATAATAATGACTTCAAACGCTGGTTCAAATTTAAACAATAATTCAATAGGTTTTGGAAAAGGACCAATTTTAGATTCAACTAAGATGATGGATAGTTTGAAGAATTTATTTAGACCAGAATTTTTAAACAGAGTTGATGAGATTATTCCATTTGATAGTTTAACTGAGAATGATTTAATGCAGATTATTGATTTGCTTTTAAGTCAAACAAATGATGCTTTAAAATCTAAAGATATTAGTATTGAAGTAGATGAAGAGGCTAAAAAATTTTTGATTTCTAAAGGAACTGATTTAAAATATGGTGCAAGACCTTTAAGAAGAACTATACAAAATTATATTGAAGATAGTTTAGCAGATAAAATTTTACGTTCTGAATTACTTGCAGGACAAAAAGTTCAAGTAACTTTAAATGAAGAAAAAAACAATTTAATTTTTAATATTATATAAATAGTAAAAATTTAAGAGGAAGGAAAAAAAGATGAATAGTGTTACAAGAGCTTTAAGGAGATTTGTAAGTAAATTAACAGGAAGAAATAAGGTTATATTTTTTGTAACTTTGTTTTTAATCTGTGTTGTTGCAATTTGTATTGCAATATATGTTCAATATTTTTATAAATATTATGACACAGACCCTTTAATGCTTGGAATTCATATTGGAGCTAAAAAAACTCATGAAGAATATGAAGATTTAAAAGCAAATTTTAATAATTTGTTTGTAAATGATATTCTTGGTGATAGCTCTGACATAAAAGTAGATAAAATTAATACAAGTCAGAATCTTGTTTATACATATGATAAAGTAGAAAATCAAGATGAAAATTATTATGATGTTGATGTTAAAATTCCAGCATTAAATATTAATAATGATGCTGCAAAAGAAATTAATTCTAGAATAATAGAAAAATTCCGTAATAAATCAACAGAAGTTATGTCATCAACTGATGGATATACAACTTACCAAGTTGATTATGTAGCTTTTATTAATAAGTCTGTTGTTTCAATTGCTATTAAGGAAAGAGCTAAAATTGGAACAAAAAGTGAAACTATAACTGTTACAACTTATAATTATAGTATTCCAGATAAAAAAGAAATTAATTTGAATGATTTGATAAAGTTAAAAGAAACTAGTAAAGATGCTGTTCAAGCTTCAATTACTTCCTCAATAGAAGCTAAAGCTGAAAAAAATAATGAGATTGCTGAACAATATGGAGGCTTAGTTAGAAATCCAGAAGATAAAATGTATAAAATAGAAAATAGTGAAAATTATTTCTTAACAGATGATGGTTATGTTTATATTGTCTATGATTATGCAGAAAAAAATACTAATGAACTTGATGTTGTAATATTCTAATTTTAAAGAGGTGTTTTATTTGCGGGACAAGTTTAATTTTGTGCTTAATAGTATTTTTAATACTTTTAATATTGTTACAAAAATTTTCTGTTTTAAAAACTTTAATTAGGTTAATTATAACTTTGGCTATAATATGGGGATATATCAATGGAATTGTTAATCGGAAAGTCAATAGGGGTATATTCATTTATATTAGTAGTTGCAATTGCAACTACTAATATTGCAATTAAAAATGGAATTCACAAAAAAACTTTTTCAGAACTTCTTTCTGTTATAGCTACTTCAGGAATTACTGGACTTATAGTTTGGTTTGTTTGTAAAAAAGTAGATTTAAAACTTTTTCAAGATGAGGTAATGAGATTTAATGGCGTAAGAAGTTCTAGTGGAGTAATGTTTGGATTATATGTTATCTCTACTTTAGGAATTTTTATGGAAGTAGTTTCTAGATTAATATATCATCTAGATAGTGAAAAAGATAAAACTCTTGATGTTAGTTGGAAAGAGCAATTTAAAACAGGAATAGATATAGGAAAAAAATATATTAATGAGAAAATAAATGAAATTATTTTTATAATTTTAAGTGTTTCACTATTTCCTATTTGTATGAATATAAATAATGATATGAAGTTTGCTGAAATTTTTAATCAAGCTAATATCTTTTCATATTTGTTAATTGCAATAGTTGCAAATATTGGTGTTTTAATTTCTGTTTTAATTACATCATCTGTTTATGCTTGTTTTAACAGAAAGAAAACTATTTATAAAACTGTTTCAGAAAATAAACTAGATGGAATGAGAAGCTTGAAATTATAAAAGAAAAGGATATTTATAATGGAGAAAACCAAATTTATTTATGAAAATTACGAGATTAATGAAGATAGTGAAAAGATTTATTTTCATTATAATTTCGAAATTGAAAATATATCTAAGTTTTCTACTACACATGAAATTTTGAAGAAAGACTTTAAATGGAAACATTTAAAGTCTAATGTTTTAAAAAATTTAGTTTTCAATATAGGAATGGTTGAGGCAATTAGTTATTATAAGGCTACATGTGCAAAAGAGTTTCATATTAAATGTGGATATTTAAGTGAAGAACAAGCTAAATGGTATAGAAAACTTTTCTATAATGGGCTTGGAGAATTTAGATATGTAAATAAAATTACAACATCTGAAGAAGATTTTGTAAAATTTATAGTTGAAGGCGAAGCTTTAGAATTAGAAGAAGATATTATATCTTCTTCTAATCAATTTGGTGTTTTGGTTCCAGTAGGTCGGTGGAAAAGATTCAAATGTTACTTTAGAATTAATTAAAAAAACTGATAATAAGATATATCCATTTTTGATAAATGGAAAAGAAAATTCTTATGAATGTATAGAAAAAAGTGGGTTTGACAAATCACAAATAATTGAAGTAAATAGAATTTTAGACAGAAATATAATTGAACTAAATAATAAAGGATTTTTAAATGGTCATACCCCTTTTTCAGCAATGGTTGCTTTTTTAAGTTATACAATTAGTTTTATGATGGATATAAAATATATTGCTCTTTCAAACGAGAATAGTGCAAATGAAACAAATATTGATGGGGTAAATATAAATCACCAATATTCAAAAAGTTTTGAATTTGAGAATGATTTTAGATATTATTGTAAAAAATATTTAAAGGCTGGAGCTACTGAATATTTTAGTTTTTTAAGACCTATTTCAGAATTACAAATAGGATATTTATTTTCAAAATTTCCTAAATATCATAGAGTTTTTAAAAGTTGTAATGTCGGAAGTAAACAGAAACCATGGGTTTGGTGTGGAGAATGTCCTAAATGTCTTTTTGTTTATATAATTTTAAGTCCATTTATTGAAAAAGAAAAAATGATAGAAATATTTGGAAGTGATTTATTTCAAAAAGAGAATTTAAAAGAAACTTTCATAGAACTTTGTGGTTTTGGCGAAATTAAGCCATTTGAATGTGTTGGAACATATAGTGAAGTAAGATGGGCTGTAAGTAAATTAATAGAAAATTATTTGCAAGAAAAAGCAAAACTACCTTATTTATTAAATTTTTATTATAAGAACTTTAAATTAGAAACTGTTTCAGATGATAGATTAAAAGATTATAGTCAAGAAAATAATTTACCAAAGGAATTTGAAAAGCTGTTAAAGGAGAGTATATGACGATTTATGATTTTTTAAAAGATAAAAATATTGTTATTCTTGGGTTTGGTAAACAAGGAAAATCAACTTTTAACTATATTAGAAAACATTTTCCAAATAAAAAAATTACAATTGCTGATAAAAAGTTAGATATTGATAGAAGTGATTTAGATGAAAATGTTGAATATAAACTAGGAGATGAATATTTAAAAGATATTGATAAATTTGATTTAATTATAAAATCTCCAGGTGTTGTTTTGAAAGACGAGAATATAAAATCTTTTAAAGATAAAATAATAACAGATTATGAGCTATTATTAAAATTTACAAAAGGAGTTAAAATTGGAGTTACTGGAACAAAAGGAAAAAGTACTACTTCTACAGTTTTATATAATGTTTTAAAAGAACAAGGAAAAAATGTATTTTTACTTGGAAATATTGGAAATCCAATTTTAGATTCTATTGACAAAATTACAGACGATAGTTATTCAGTAATTGAAGTTTCATCTCATACATTAGAATTTGCTAAATCTTCACCAAATATAAGTATTCTTCTTGATATTTTCCCAGAGCATTTAGACCATGTAAATAATTTAGAAGATTATATAAGAGCAAAATTTAATATTGCTATAAATCCAAAAGAAAATTCTATTTTTATTTATAATGGTGAAAACAAATTGATGAAAGAACACAAATATAATTATAAAGAAAACGATGTTGGAGTTTTTCTCGAAACAAATGTTGAAAATCTTAATAATATCAAAAATAAAGTATATTTGAGAAATCGTGACATATATTTTAATAATGAATTTTTAATGAACGCAGACGAACCTAGGAAAATCAAGGGAGAACACATGCTTAATAATTTGATGTTTATTTTAGCTGTTTCTCAAATTTTAGGACTTGACTTGAAAAAAACTGTTGAAACTATTAAAAATAGTGAGCCTTTAGAACATAGAATGGAATATGTAGGAAAAGTGGATGAAATATATTTCTATAATGATGTAATTGCAACTATTCCTATTGCTACTATAAATTGTATTAAAACATTACGTAATGTTGATACTCTTATTTGTGGTGGAATGGATAGAGGTATTTCTCAAGACGAATTAATAGAATTTTTAAAAAATGATAAATTGAGAAATATAATTTGCATGCCTGAAACAGGGAATATTATTTATGAATCTTTGAAAAATATTAAAAACTGTTACTTTGCAACTACAATTGAGGAAGCAGTAAAAATTGCTAAAAGTGTTACAGAAAAGGAAAAATGCTGTGTTCTTTCGCCAGCTGCATCTAGCTATAATAATTTTAAGAACTTTGAAGAAAAAGGAAATCTTTATAAAAAATGTATTAAGTAACATAATATTTTGCAAAAAATGGATTTTTTTGTAATTTTATGTTTACAAAAGGAAAAATTAGTGATATAATAAAAATGCTTTATGTAAATTTTGAAATATATAAAGTAAAGGATAAGCTTAAATAGTAAAGGTACAGTGGATAAGATTTAAGGGAGGATTTAAAATTGAATACAAATTTTTTAGAAAATAACCATTTAGTATTGGTTGGAAAAATCGTGAGTAACCAAAAGTATAGCCACGAAATTTACGGTGAAAAATTTTATAGCTTTAATTTGGAGGTAGTTCGTTTAAGTACTAACACAGACATTATACCAATTACAGTATCTGAAAGACTATTAACAGATGTTGATTTATCTATTGGAAAAGAAGTTGAAGTTGAAGGTCAATTTAGAAGCTATAATAATTATGAAAACGAAAAAAACAGATTAATATTAACTGTTTTTGCTAAAGAAATTAAAGAGGCTGAAGCTCATGATGAAGCTGAAAACAAGGATATTGTTACAAATGAAGTAACATTAATAGGTTATGTTTGCAAAAAACCTATTTACAGACAAACACCTTTTGGAAGAGAAATAGCAGATTTATTATTAGCTGTTAACAGAGCTTATAACAAATCAGATTATATTCCTTGTATAGCTTGGGGAAGAAATGCTAGATTTTGCCAAAAAATCGAAGTTGGAACAGAAGTAAAAGTAGTAGGTAGAGTTCAATCTAGAACTTATGAGAAAAAATATGAAGATGGAACTACTGAAACTAGAGTTGCTTATGAAGTTTCAATTGCAAGCATGGAAATTTCTGAAAAAGAAGATAACAATGAAGAAATTACTGAAAATGAAGAAATAGTTTAAAAGACTATTGACTTTTATATAATTACATAATAAAATATAACCATTATCAAGAGTGGACGAGAGAATCGGCTTGATGACTCCACAGCAACCGACTTTTAAAGTTAAGGTGCTAATACCGACAAAGCAAGAAGCTTTGAATGATGATTTTATATAAAATCTAGATTAAAGCTTTGTATTTTGCAAAGCTTTTTTGTTGTTTATAAATATAAAATCACATGGAATTTAATTTTAGGAGGAGTAAGAAATGAAGAAATTATTTACGTCAGAAAGTGTAACAGAGGGGCATCCAGACAAGCTTTGTGATTTTATTTCAGATAGTGTATTAGATAGTTATTTTGAAAAAGATTCTAATTCTAGAGTTGCTTGTGAAACAGTTGCTGGAAAAGGACAAGTAGTTGTAACTCGGAGAAATAACATCAAAAGCGGATGTTGACATTGAAAAAGTTGTAAGAAATGCTATAAAAGAAGTTGGATATGATAATGAAGCTACTGATATTGATTATAGAACTTGTAAAGTTTTACTAAATATTTCTAAACAGTCAAGCGATATTGCTTTAGGAGTTGATAAGTCTTATGAGGATAAGGAAGGAGAAGAAGTTAATTCTGAAGGAGCTGGAGATCAAGGAATTATGTTTGGGTTTGCATGTAATGAAACTAAAGAACTTATGCCACTTCCAATAAGCCTTGCTCACAAACTTGCAAGACGACTTTCAGAAGCTAGAAAAACAGGAGAAATTCCTTATTTAAGACCAGATGGAAAGACTCAAGTAACTGTTGAATATGAAGATGGAAAACCAGTAAGAGTTGATACTATTGTTGTTTCAACGCAACATTTAGAATCTGCTAACTTAGATTTGTTAAAAAGAGATGTAAAAGAAAAAGTAATAAAAAGCGTTGTTCCAGTTGAACTTTTAGATGATAATACAAAATATTTTATAAACCCAACAGGAAGATTTGTAATTGGAGGACCTTTAGGTGATAGTGGTTTGACTGGAAGAAAAATAATTGTTGATACTTATGGTGGATATAGTCGACATGGAGGTGGAGCTTTTTCAGGAAAAGACCCAAGTAAAGTTGACCGTTCAGCAGCTTATATGGCTAGATTTATAGCTAAAAATGTTGTTGCAAATGGATATAGTGATAAATGCGAAATTCAATTTTCTTATGCAATTGGTGTTGCAAAGCCAGTTTCTGTTTATGTTGATACATTTGGAACAGCGAAAATTCCAGAAGAAGAAATAGTAGAGAAGATTAATAAAAGTTTTAACTTGACTCCAAGAGGAATTATTGATAAATTAGATTTGAGAAAACCTATATATAGACAAACTACAAATTATGGACATTTTGGTAAAGAAAATATGGCATGGGAGCAAATTATAAAATTTTAAATAAATTTAAATTTTATAGCTTGCAACTTGTCAGTCCCCACAATGGTTGCTTATTCAAACATATATTATTCGAACTTTAATATGATAAATGAGGTGATGTCATGGATTCAAAAATAAAAAATTTTATTAAAATTGTTGAAGGAAGCAATAATATCGTATTTTTTGGTGGAGCTGGAGTTTCAACTGAAAGTGGAATTCCTGATTTTAGGAGTAAAGATGGACTTTATAATCAAAAGTATGATTATCCTCCTGAAACAATTTTAAGTCATTCATTTTTTGTTTCAAATCCAGAAGAGTTTTTTAAATTTTATAGAGATAAAATGAATAGTCTTAATGTTAAACCAAATATAACTCATATAAAACTTGCTGAGCTTGAACAAATGGGAAAATTAAAAGCGATAATAACTCAAAATATTGATGGACTTCATCAAAAGGCTGGTTCTAAAAATGTTTTTGAGCTTCATGGAAGTATTATGAGAAATTATTGTGTAGAATGTAATCGAGTTCATACACCTGAATATGTTTTTAACGAAACATCTGGAATTCCTAGATGTCAGCGTAAAAGGTGTGATGGAATTGTAAAGCCTGATGTTGTTTTGTATGAAGAGATGTTAGATGAAGATGTTATATCAAAAGCTGTTGATGCTATTTCAAATTGCGATACATTAATAGTTGCTGGAACTTCTCTTACAGTTTATCCAGCAAGTGGGCTTATAAATTATTTTAGAGGTAATAATTTAGTTTTAATTAATAAGAGTGAAACATCATTTGATTCTAGAGCAGATTTAGTTATAAATGAAAGTTTAGGCGAGGTTTTTAAAAACTTGTAATTAAAATTTTTAGAAAAAGGAATATTATTTTTTTCTATTTAAATTATTTTTCTAGATTATGGAAACTAAATGTTGAAAATGTAAAATTTTTGTGGTAAAATAAAGGCCGTGTGAATTTTGAACGCACGATTTAAAATACGAGAAAGGAAGTATTATTTATGAAAGATTATTTAGGTATTGAAGACATTAAAGCTTTAGAAGTTTTAGACTCAAGAGGAAATCCTACAATTCAAGTAGAAGTAGTTACAGAGGGAGGATTTAGTGGAGTTGCTATGGTTCCATCTGGAGCATCTACTGGAGCTTTTGAAGCTGTAGAATTAAGAGACGGAGACAAATCTAGATATTTAGGAAAAGGTGTTTTAAAAGCAGTTCAAAATGTAAATGAAATAATTGCGCCAGAATTACAATATATGAATGTTTATGATCAAGCTGCTATTGATAAAAAACTTATTGAAATAGATGGAACAGAAAATAAAGGAAAATTAGGAGCAAACGCTACTTTAGGTGTTTCTTTAGCTGTTGCTAAAGCGGCTAGCAATTCTTTAGGAATGGAATTATATAATTATATCGGAGGAACAAATGCTAAAACATTACCAGTTCCAATGATGAATGTATTAAATGGTGGAAAACATGCTGAAAATACAGTTTCTTCACAAGAATTTATGATTATGCCAGTTGGAGCTCCAAACTTTACAGAAGCTTTAAGATGGTGTGCTGAAATTTATCATACATTAAAAGGAATTTTAAAAGAAAAAGGACTAGGTGCTGGTGTTGGTGATGAAGGAGGATTTGCTCCAAACTTATCAAATGATGAAGAAGCTTTAGAATTATTAGTTGAAGCTATTAAAAAAGCTGGATTAAAACCAGGTGTTGATGTTTGTTTAGCTACTGATATTGCTTCTACAGAAATGTATGATGAAGCTAAGAAAATTGGTGAAGAAGGAAAATATTATTTCTGGAAAACTAAAGAATTAAAAACAGTAGATGAAATGATTGATTGGTTAGTTTCTTTAACAGAAAAATATCCATTAATTTCAATCGAAGATGGTTTAGCTGAAGAAGATTGGGAAAATTGGAAAAAATTAACAGATAGATTAGGTGACAAAGTTCAATTAGTTGGTGATGATTTATTTGTTACAAATACTAAGAGATTACAAAAAGGTTTAGATATGGGAGTTGCAAATTCTATATTAATTAAATTAAACCAAATCGGAACTTTAACAGAAACTTTAGATGCTATTGAGCTTGCTAAAAAACATGGTTATACAGCTGTTGTTTCTCATAGAAGTGGTGAGACAGAAGATACAACTTTAGCTGATGTTGCTGTTGCTACAAACGCTGGACAAATCAAAACTGGTGCTCCATGCAGAACAGATAGAGTTGCAAAATATAATAGATTATTAAATATTGAAAACCAATTAGGTGATTTAGCTGTTTATCCTGGTTTAAAAGGGTTAAATAAATAAAATTTGATTTTAGTTGGAGGTAGTAGCTTTGAAAGAAAAAGGTTTAACTAAGATTTTGATGTCTATTTTATTGGTGCTTATCTCAATAGCAGTAATAGTTATAGCATTTGTTGGAATTTATATGCCAAAATCAAACAAATTAAAAAATATAATTCCAGATTTTAAGTTAGGAACAGAAGTTGATGGAATTATCGAATATCGTCTTGTTCCTGATGATACTGAAGAGGAACAAGAAGTATGGGTTGATTCAAAAGGAAAAATTAGAGGATATGTTGAAGATGGCTCTGAACATACTCATGAAGATGAGTCAGTTGAGGTTACAACAGATTTAGAAGAGACTAATACAGAAACTGAAACAAATGATACTGGATTTAACGAAGAGGTAAGAACGATTAGAAAAAATGAAAAATCTAGTTTGACTGAATCAAATTTCGAAAAATCTAAAAAATTAATTGAAGAAAGATTGGAAAGAGCTGGTGCTACAGAGTATGCAATAAGACTTGATAAAGCTACTGGAAATATGGTTGTAGAGCTATCACAAAATGATGATGTTTCTTATTTATATCAAGTTGCTCTATCAGCTTATGGAGAATTTGATATTATAGATTATCAAACTGGTGTTGTTTTGATGGACAAAAGTCATTTAGTAGATGCTGGAGTTGCTACAAACCTTAACCAAGAAACAAATAATTATGACCTTTATTTACAACTATCTTTAGACGAAGAAGGTAGACAAATTATAAAAGAAATTAGTAAGCAATATGTTCAATATACAGATGCTGACGGAAATACACAAACAGATAGAATTTCAATTAGAGTTGATGGTTCTTCAATAATGACTACATATTTTGGAGAAGAATATGATGAAGCAATTTTGAATATTCCGATTTCATCAGGTGTATCTGTTGAAGACTTAAATACTTATGCTGAATCTATTGATAGTGTTGCATTTTTATTAAGACAAGATACTATGCCAGTTAAATATGTTCAAGATGGAGGAGCTTTATTTATAGAATCTTCTTTATCTAAAGATGTTATGAATGTAATTTATTGGTCAATAGTTGCGATATTAGTAGTTACAGTATTAATATTCTTTATTAAATTTGGAACTAGAGGCTTTTTGGCTGGAATATTAAATGCTTGTTTAATTGGACTTGTTATTTTAGTTTTGAAGTTTACTAAAGTTGTAATTTCAGTTAGTTCAATAGTTTCATTATATGGAGTAGTTGCTTTAAATTTAGTTTTCTTGATTAAATATTTAAGAAAATTAAAAGATGGAGTTCAAGGTAGCTATTTAGATACAATGAAAAAATATTATTCAGTAATATTCCCACTTGTGGTTGTATCATTTATTTTCACATTCTTTGTGAGTGCTACAGTTACAGGCTTAGGAGAAGTTCTATTCTGGGGATTATTATTACAACTAATTTATAATACTATTGTTGTAAAATACGTATTAGAGGGAAAATAAAAATAGGAAGGAAGTTAAAAAATGAAGAAGAATAAAATTGTACTTTTTGTTTTAGCTCTTATTTTACTAGCTGGTATTATAGTAGTTTGTTTAAAAGGATTTAATGTAAGCTTAAATTTAAGAGCTCATGATACTTTGAAATTTGTATTTGATAAAAAGTTTCAAATGGAAGATGTAACAAAAGTTTGTGATGAAGTTTTTAAAGATAAAGAATATGAAATAAAGACTGTAGAAGTTTTTTCAGATGCTGTTTATATAATAAGTCCATTAATTACAACAAATGAAGAGGAAGCTTTGCTTGAGAAATTAAATGACTTATATTCAACAGATGATACTGCAAATTCAAATACAGAAACTTCTGATAAAACAGAAGAAAATGAAGTAACAGAACCTGAAGAAAATAATGAAACACAAGTTGAGCAACAAGAAAATCAAGAAAACACAGAAAAAACAATATTTGACCAATTAGAAGAAGGTTCAAAATATAAATTATATCATGATTCAAAAATTAGAATTCGTGATATCGTAAAACCTTATATAATTCCTTCAATAATTTGTAGTTTAATTTGCTTAGTTTATATTGGTGTTAAATATAGAAAATTAGGAAATCCTATTGTTCTTGTTTGCAAAACTTTAGGAGAAATGATGGTAATTTTTCTAGAAGTACTATCAATTATAGCAATTACAAGAATAGAATTTACATCTACAATTGTTCCAATTGTAATGTTAATAGTTGTTGTAAGCTTATGTATAAGACTTGCTATGTATGAAAAAAAGCTAGTTAATTTAAATAAATAATTTAATCAAAATAAATTTTAAATAAATATACCCAGATAAGTTTATCTGGGTGTTTTATTTTTTTATAATATTTTACTATTTTTTGAATACACCTTAATTAGAGGTGATGTTGGTGAATAGAGTTGGTTATATTTCAATTTTAGGAATGATTTTTGGAATGTTAGGAACAACTTTAGGAGGAATATTTGGAGCAATTACAAATATTAAATCTCAAAAAATAATTAACTTTGTCTTAAGTTTATCTGCAATTCTTATGCTTTTTATAATTTATTTTGACTTAGTTCCAGAGAGCTTAAAATTTGTAAATTATGGAGGAACTTTACTAGGAATTGGTTTTGGAATTATTTTAATGATATTTTGTAATAACATTGTTAATAAAAAAATTTCGTCAGTTGGTGAGAATAAGCTAAATTTATTGAAAGTTGGAATTGTAATTGGAATTGGACTTTGTATTCATAATTTTCCAGAGGGTTTAGCTATTGGCTCTGGATTTGGAGCTTCAACAAAACTTGGAATTTCTTTAGCAATAGCAATTTGCTTACATGACTTTCCAGAAGGAATTGCCATAGCCGTTCCTTTAAAACAAGGTGGATATAGTAAATTAAAAGTTATTGTTTATACAGCTATTTCTGGGGTTACAACAGGAATAGGTGCTCTTTTTGGAGCGTTAATTGGAAATGTATCTAAAGAAATGATTGGAATTTCTTTAGGTTTTGCTGGTGGAGCAATGTTATATATTGCTGTGAGTCTAATTTCTATTTTAGTTTTTAGTGATAAGTATAATTTTTCTAGTTTATAAAAAGTTAACATAAATAGAGCCAGCTGAATATTATATAGTAAAGCAAAAATAAATTTGCTTAAAAGCCGGAGGTGTTTTTATGGAAAATAATGGATGTGGAGAATATGATTGTATTAAACCAGTAAGAAAATGCCGTAATTGTGGAGAGTATATTCTAGGAATTTTAAGCGTAGTTTTAGCTCTTATACTTGGGTTAATTATTGGTTCAGCTTTAGCTTCTACAATACTTGCAGCTTTAAGTGCATTAATTGTTTTTGCAATAATGATTTTCTTATTAATTATAATTAGAATAATTAGCTTATATTGTAAAAATAAATAGCTTATAGTCAGAAGTTGATGGAAACGTCAATTTCTGATTTTTTTGTTTTAATTTGTTTTAAATTGTTGACAAATTAATTTATGACTAATATAATGACTTCATAAATATTTTGGTAACAAGGAGACGAATTATGTTTAAAGAATTTAAAGAGTTCATTTCTAAAGGAAATGTTATGGATATGGCAATTGGTGTTATTATAGCTAATGCCTTTGCTTCAATAGTTACAGCATTTACAGAAAGCTTTATACAACCATTACTTGGGTTGATTGGCGGAGCTGAAATACATGGAACTATTAAATTAGGAAATAGCGGACAAGCTATTAATTATGGTTCATTTTTGACAGCTGTAATTAATTTCTTAATTGTAGCATTTATATTATTTTTAATGATAAAAATTGTTACTACAGCTGAAAAAAAGAGTAAAGAAAAATTGGAACAATTAGCAAATATGGCTGAAAAAACAGTTTCTAAAAAGTTGGGAAAAGGAAACAAAGCTAAAACTGAAGAAAATACTACTGTCGAAGAACCAAAAACAAAATTATGTCCATATTGCTATTCAGAAATAGCATTCAAGGCTACAAGATGCCCACATTGTACAACAAAATTAGAAGGTTTTAAAGAAGAAATTACTACAAAAGAATAAAAGGGAGTTTAGTTGTGAGTAAATTAAAAGTACTCGAAAAAATATTTAAGAATATATATGTTGATATAATTGTTTGCTTAGTTTTAGGTCAAGCAGTTGTGGCTTCAAATAAATTTTTAGAAAATTTTAAATTAAATTATTCAGTAGGCCTTTTTGGAAAAGGCTTAGTTTATGGAATTATTTTTCTTATTTTGGCAATATTTTTTAGATTTCTAATGGTAAAACTTTCGAATATGAATTCAAAATTTGAAAAGCTTTATTCGCGGAAAATATACTTTGCCTGTTTTAACATTAATAATATTAGTTTTTTGGTTACCAGTTTTAATTGGAATGTTTCCAGGAACACTCATAAATGATACTTGGTCACAATTAAGTCAATATTATTATGAAAATGTTGCAAATGACCATCCATTTTTTGACACATTTGTAATGGGATTTATTATTATAGGAATTGCTAAATCAAAATATTCTGTTAAATGGCAAATGGCATTTTTTATTTATGTTATATTACAAGCGCTTATTACGGCTTTTTCTTTTGCATACACAATTTATTATTCAAAGAAAAAATTAAATCTTAATAATAAAATTTTAACAATAATACTTTTGTTATATTGTGTGATTCCTATATTTCCACTTGCAGTTCAGACTATTTCAAAAGATGCAATTTTTTCATGGGCTTATGTATTATTTATGATAAACTTTATAGAAATTGTTAGAACAAAACGGAGAATTTTTGAAAAGTTTTAAAGGCTTTATTACAACTTTTTTGCTTTCAATGTTATGTTTATTAACAAAGAAATTTGGTGGATATTTAGTAATTTTATCTTTTGCATTTTTAATATTTTTTGAGTTTAAAAATGTTAAGAAATTAGGTTTTATAATTGCAATATTGTTAGTATATATGTTAATAATTGAGCCTAAATTGTTTGAAGCTGGTGGAAAGCAAGAAAAGTTTTCAATGTTTTTTCAGCAAACAGCAAATTATGTTAAAAAATATCCAAATGATATTCTTGATAACGAAGAAGTTGTATTAAAGAAGATTTTTGGAGTTTTTAGACTTAAAAGCTTAAGTAAGAAATATAATCCTGTAAATGCTGATTATGTAAAAGGTTATAAGCAAAGAGCTAATGATGGTGAATATAATAACTATATTAAAGTATGGTTAATTCAAGGATTAAGACATCCAGATGCTTATGTTGGAGCATTTTGTTCAATGGCTTGTGGTTCATTTTCAACTTTAAAATATAAACCTTTAGTTAGTATGAAAGAAAATCATGATAGGATTGATAATACTTTTGTAAGTGAAGATGTTGTTTATAGATATGGCTTTTTCAAAAAGAGTTCGGATTTTATATCTAATCTTTATGACAAAATATATAATATAAAAGTTATAGGAAAGATTTTTTCTTGGGGATTTTGGGCAACACTTGCTCCAGTATTTCTAATTATTACAACAATAAAATATAGAAAAAATTGTAATAATGTAAAATCTTTTGTGGTTTTGATACCGCTAATATTATCAATTGTTTTGGGAATATGGTTTTCGCCATTAAGTGCTTCATATAATGAAGAAGGCGCAAGATATTTATACCCAGTAATTTATACAATTCCTTTAACATTGTTATGGTGTTTTTATTGTATCAAAAATAATCAAAATGAATAAACTTAACATAACTTTAAAATTTTTAATATAATATAATAATAGTAATATTTAATTAAATTTACTATTTATGTTTAATAAAATAAGAAGGTAAATAAGCAATGGGAATTATTGTTCAAAAATTCGGAGGAAGTAGCGTTGCAAATGTAGAGAAATTAAATCAAGTAGTAAGTAAAATTTTAGAAGAGAAAGAAAAAGGAAAAGATGTTGTAGTAGTTGTGTCTGCTCAACGGAAAGACTACTGATAGATTAATTTCAGAAGAGAAGGAAATAACAGATAATGCAAATCCTAGAGAACATGATGTTTTAGTTTCTACTGGAGAGCAAATAACAATTTCCAAACTTGCAATGCTATTACAAGAAAAAGGATATAAAGCTGTTTCACAAACAGGTTGGCAAATTCCAATAGTAACAAATAGTGATTTTGGAAACAGCAGAATAAGATATATAAATAAAGATGCTATAAGAGATTTACTAGACAGTGGAAACATTGTTATAGTAGCTGGATTTCAAGGTGTAGATGAGAATTTGAATATAACTACATTAGGGCGTGGTGGTTCAGATACAACAGCTGTTGCGCTTGCTGCAACTTTAAATGCTGAAAGATGTGATATATTTACAGATGTTGATGGGGTTTTTGTAACAGATCCTAGAATTATAGAAAATCCTAAAAAGATCGATAATATTTCTTATGATGAAATGCTAGAGATGGCAAGTTTAGGGGCAAAAGTTCTTCATAATAGATGTGTTGAAATTGGAAAAAAATATAATGTTCCTATATATGTTAAATCAACTTTTGAGAAAATAAATAAAGGAAGTTTAGTCTCAAGTCAAAAATCTTTAGAAGATTTAGTAATTAATGGTGTTGCAAAAGATGATAACATTTCAAGAATTACAGTAGTTGGACTTGAAAATAAAATAGGAAAAACTTATGAGTTATTTAATATTCTTGCTGAAAGTAATATAAATGTTGATATTATCGTTCAAGCTTTTGGAGAGACATTTTCTAAGAATATTACATTTACTGTAAATACAATAGATTTGAATAAAACACTTAAGGTCTTGGAAAAAAATAAAGAAAAGCTTAAATTTCAAGAAGTAACTCACAATGAAAATCTTTCTAAAGTTTCAATAATTGGTGTTGGAATAGCTAATAAACCTCGGTGTTGCTGCAAAAATGTTTGAGGCTTTATATGAAAAAAATATTAATATGCACATGGTAACAACTTCAGAAATTAAGATTTCTGTTCTTGTAGATATTGAAGAGGCTAATTTAGCAGTTAGCGCTATTTATAAAAAGTTTTTTAAATAAATTAGTAATAAAACAATATATTAGTTCATATAAACTAATATATTGTTTTTTTATTGCAAAGGAGGAAAATTTAAATGATTATTGAGGACAAAAAGACCACAAGTATATCAAATCAAAATATTTATTTGGAAAACCGTGAAAAACTTAATATTAGTGGAGTTAAAGATGTATTAAGTTTTGATGACCAAATGGTTATTTTGGAAACAGAACTTGGGCTTTTGACAATTAAAGGAGAGAATTTAAGAATTAATAAGTTAAGTATTGATACTTTAGATGTTTCAATTGACGGAACAATTAGTACACTTATATATTCAGAAGCAGGTTCAGAAAAGAAAGGAGGAAAAGGAAATTCCTTTTTAAATAAAATATTTAAGTAAAGGAAAATAAAACTTATGAGTGTTGCTGAGCAATCTAGAAATTTTTGCTTGTTCTTTATAATTGGTTTATTTATAGGATTTATATTTGATTTATTTAGAGGCTTTAGAAAAACCTTTAAAACAAATAAGATTTTGGTAGATTTACAAGATATAATATTTTTATTAATATCAGGCTTCTTATTTTTTAGAAGTGTTGTAGTTTTTAATAGTGGGGATATGCGTTTTTACTTGATTTTTAGCACTTTTTCTGGAATTTTAATTTATGCTTTGACAATATCAGAAAGTTGTGTTATAATAATTAACGTAATTTTCAGGTTGATAAAAATAATCTTTATAAATATATTAAGATTATTAAAAAAACCAATTAAATTCGTAAACAATGTTTTTTTAACGGTTTTAGGTAAAACTAGAACAAAGGAGTGACAATATTGAGAAATATCTTTAAATCTAAAAAGATTTGTAGAATACTTATCTTGGTTATTGTTATTTATACTATAATTTATTTTGTAAATCAGCAGAAAAAGTTGGACAAATATGAGTCTGAACAAGCTTATTACAAAACCCAGATAAATGAACTCAAGTCAGAACAAGAAGAACTAAAGAAAGAACAGGGCAATATGGAGTCTCCTGAATATATAGAAGAGCAAGCTAGAGATAAAATGGATATGTATTATCCAAATGAACGTGTTTATATCGCTCAATAGATTTTAAGCTATTTTTATTTATTCAAGCTTAAAATCTATTGAAGAAGATTTTTTTCTTTTTAAATTTCCAATGTAAATTTTAAAATTGAAAATCAGAAAACAAAAAATATTTTTTAAAGAAAGGAATATGATTTTTTAAAATCATATAGTGTAAAAAAAATGAAAATTAAAGATGATAATATTAATATTGAAGAAGAAAAAATTGAAAGTATGGTAAGTGATGTATCTGAAGAAGAACTAGAACAAGATATTGTTGATAGTCAAGGAAGATACAACTTAACTAGTGAAAATGACAAATATGTAGAAGGAATTTTAGAACTATTACCAGATGGATATGGATTTTTACGTGGAGATAATTATTTATCAACATCAAAAGATGTTTATGTTTCACCAGTTCAAATTAAAAGATTTAGATTAGATACAGGAGATAAAGTTAAAGGAATTATGAGAATTCCTAAAGAATCTGAAAAGTTTCCAGCTTTAATATATGTTGGCGAAGTAAATGGGGAACATCCAGAAAATGCGATGAAAAGGAAAAAATTTGATGAGCTTATTCCAATTTATCCAAATAAAAAGTTAAAGTTAGAAACAAAAGCTGAAGATTATACAATGAGAATTATGGATATTTTATCTCCAATTGGAAAAGGGCAAAGAGGAATGATAGTTGCTCCTCCTAAAGTTGGTAAAACAACAATTTTAAAGAAAATTGCAAATAGTATTTCAGAAAATAATCCTGAATGTGAACTTATAGTTTTACTAATTGATGAAAGACCAGAAGAAGTTACTGATATGAAGCGCTCTGTAAAAGGTGAAGTAATTTATTCTACTTTTGATGAACAACCAGAGCATCATGTTAAAGTTGCTGAAATGGTTTTAGAAAGAGCAAAAAGACTTACAGAACAACATAGAGATGTTGTAATTTTATTAGATAGTATAACAAGATTAGCTAGAGCTTATAATTTAGTTATTCCTTCTTCTGGAAAAACTTTATCAGGAGGTTTTGACCCAAGCGCATTATATAAGCCAAAACGTTTTTTTGGAGCTGCTAGAAATACAGAAAATGCTGGAAGTTTAACAATTCTAGGAACAGCTTTGGTTGAAACTGGAAGTAGAATGGATGATGTAATTTTTGAAGAGTTTAAAGGAACTGGTAATATGGAAGTTCATTTAAGTAGAAATTTATCTGAAAGAAGAATTTTCCCAGCTATTGATATTAATAAGTCTGGAACAAGACGTGAAGAATTATTGATTCCAAAAGAAGAGTTAGCGATAATTTATAAATTAAGAAGAGCAATTTCAAGTATGCAGTCAGTTGATATGACAGAGAAAGTTATGGAACTTATTACAAACACTAAAAATAATGATGAATTTTTATCCGCTATTCAAGATAAACTAGATAGCAATAATTTTTAAATTTCTATTGATATTAAGTCAGATTAATATTATAATTAATTTCATAAATCGAATTTCTTATAAAGGATGAATTTAATAATGGATAGAAAAAAAGCTAGAATTGGTAATATAAATATAAAGGAAAATGATATAAAAGAAGTAGATAAAGTAATTCAAAAAGAAAAACAAGATTTAAAAGATGAGAAAAAAAATAGAGCAAATGCTAAGAAAGAAAGAGCAATATTAAAAAAGTTTTTTATATTTAATTTTATTTTAGGAACAGTTTGCTTTTATATTGGTTTAATAATAGTTTATGGACCAAGTACTAAATTTAGAGATTGGTTTATAACTACTGCTGAAATGTCTATGAGTCATCAATATTATGCTAGATGGTTTTATGATGAACCAACAATAGCTTTTGTAATGTCTCAAAATACTATAGAAGAAAGTAAAACTCCTACAGATGCAAGTTTATATACTATGGATCAAGTTGGAGAAAGTAGTTCTACCGGAAAAATTACATATAAAAATGAATATGAACGTCAAATATTAGAAAGAGATACTAATCATCTTGATTATAAAATTATTGAATTTAATAATGAAAAGTTAAGTTCAGGAAGAACGTTTGATGGATATTTAGCTGTAATATATGACCCTTCAAGAGTTCATTCAGTTACTTCTAAATATTTAGGTTCAAGAGGAGAATATATTAAAGACATGGCAAAAAGGGTAGATGCTCTAGTTGCTATAAATGGAGGAGGTTTTTATGATCCAGGTTTAAGTAGCAATGGAGCTATTCCTCTTGGAGTTGTAATTTCAAATGGAAAAGTTATGTGGGCTGATAGCTATAAAAAAGATGGTGGAATTATTGGTTTTAATAATGATGACCAGTTAATATTAACAACAAGTTGTACAAAAGCTGAAGCTGAAAAACTTGGAATTAGAGATTGCGTTTCATTTGGACCATTTATAATAACTAATGGAGAAGCTTCTAAAGTCTATGGAAATGGTGGTTGGGGAATTGCTCCAAGAACTGTTATTGGTCAAAGAGCTGATGGAGTTGTCTTATTTTTAGTTGTAGATGGAAGAACAGGTTTAAAACAAGGAATTGATTTAAATGATGAAATAGAGATAATGCAAAGATATGAGGCAATAAATGCTGCAAATTTAGATGGTGGAACTTCTAGTGTTATGATAGTAGAAGGAGAAATGATAAATGACCCAATAGATTCTACAGGCGCTCATAAAACAAGATGGATTCCAACTGGATTTTATTTAGCTCCAAAGGAAACAACTGTTACAGAAGATGAATAGCCGATTTACAAAAGGAGGATTAGACTATATGAGTAAAAAGAAGAAAAAGAAAGGAAATGGACTTTTAATCTTAATTCTTATTGTTATTGCTGGTGGTGTTGGAGTTGGTTATTATTATGCAACAGAAAATAAAGGCGTAGTACCAAAATCTGCTCCTAAAGTAGATACAATGAGCAATTCTAGTGAAGATGATAATCCTAAAGAAGATGAAGTTACATATTTAGAATATCCAGAATTAAGCGAAACAGAAAGACAGATTTTAGAAAGATATAGTAATAATAATGATTATAAAATTATTCCTGTTAGTGGAAGTAAATTTAAAGGTTATCTAGTTGCTGTATATGAGCCTCAAAGAATGCATGCTGTTATTACTTCAAAAAGAGGTTCAGCTGGCGAATATGTAGATAAGATGGTATCTGATAATAATGCGTTACTTGGAATAAATGCTGGAGGATTTCTTGACCCAGATTATAATGGCGATGGAGAAGAACCATTAGGGCTTACAATTTCAAAGAATAGAATGTTAGTTAGTGATAAATATCCAGATTCAAGGGGAGGAGTTATTGGATTTGATGCCAATAACAAACTTATATTAGAAGATTTAGATTCTAAATCAGTTGTTTCAAGAGGAATTAGAGATTGTATTTCATTTGGCCCATATTTAGTTGTAAATGGTGAAGTTAAAAAAATGACTGGTAGTGGTGCTTTTGGTCCTACTGGAAGATCTGCTAGAAGCGCAATAGGTCAAAGAGCTGATGGAATAGTTTTATTGCTTTGTGTTGATGGTGATAGAACAAAAGGACAAGGAGCTACTTTAGGTGAAGTTGTAGAAATTATGCAAAGATATGGTGCAGTTAATGTTGCAAACTTAGATGGAGGAACTTCTTGTCAGTTAGTAGTAGGAGATAAAATGATTAATGACCCAACAGCTTTAAGTGGTGAACATAGATCAAGACCTGTGGCTAGTGCATTTATTTTAGAAAGTGACAGTGGAAATAATGGGGATAGTAGTTTAGTTAATTAAATAACAAGTTGTGGACTGAAAATAAAAACGTCAGTCCACTTTTTTGTGTATTTTAAAGGGTTGTGGAGATTTTGTGAAAATTTAAAAAAATTTGAAAATTTTGTAAAAAACTATTGCATTTTTAAAAGTAAAAGGTTATAATAATTCACGTAAAGCTAAATTTTACAAAAATATAAAAAGGAGGAATTTTTTGTGAGAAAATTAAGCAAATTACTAATCGTTTTAGTTGTAGTATTAGCCTTCACTACATTATTTGCAACTAAAACTGATGCCGCAACTGTTGAGGATATTGTATTTGATGCTGAATATTATCTTTACATGAATCCAGACGTTGCAAGAGCCGTTGGAAATGATTATAATGCTGCATATAATCATTTTATGAATAACGGTATTAAAGAAGGAAGAATTAGTAGCCCATTATTTAGTGTTGACTACTATATTCAAAATAACGCAGATTTAATTAGAGCTTTTGGTTATAATTATGCTGATTTAAGCAAAAACGCAGATGCTTATGTTGCTGCTTATAATCATTTTGTAAATACAGGTTATAAAGAAGAAAGATATACATCAATTTATTTTGATGTAATCTGGTATAATGATAATAATCCAGATCTACATAATTTAGGATTTACTCCTGAACAAGGATATTTCCATTATTTAGATCATGGTATCTATGAAGGCAGAGATACCGCAGCTAATGTAGATATGAGCTGTTATATTGGCTCAAATAAAGATGTAGCTAATGCATTAGGTTACAATGGCGCAGCTACTTCTCCTGCTAGCTTCAGAGCTATCGCTCGTCACTTATTCTTCCATGCTG
>CANQOG010000012.1 GCA_947625415.1 uncultured Clostridia bacterium | reverse complement strand
TTATAAGACATTTTTATTTACAAAAAGAAAAAAGAAACTAAATTTTTATAGTTCCTTTTTGAGACATTTTTATTTACGAGTCACATATTTTTTCAAAAAAAATTTAAATTTTAGAAAAATATTAAAAAAATATTTTTTTGATAATGTTGAAATAAAAAAGCGTTTAGTGTATAATTAATTATATAGTGGAGAATTTTGTTGAAAAATAAATTTGCTCTATACTTTTAAGGGGAAAAATATGATGAAAAGAAATTTTAAATCAAAATTTTTAATTATATTTATTTTAATAAGTTTAATCACTTGTACATTTGTGCCATTAGTTAGTTTTGCGATGTCTAGTAATTACCTAAACCCTAGTCAATTTGATGATTCTTCATATAATACATTTTCAACTATGCCATTAGGAGCTGAAGGTATTACTATTGGTGGTGTTTTAAGACAAGCACTTGGTGTTATATTAACTGTAATTAGAACTATAGCTGTTGGCTGGGCAATTATAATGGCTGTTTTAATTGCAATTAAATATATGACAGGGAATTCTGATGCTAAAGCTCAATTAAAAACAGACATGCCAACATATATAATTGGTGCTGTTCTTTTGTTTGGTGGAGCAGGTTTGATTACGATAATACAATATTTTATGGAAGATGTATTTGTTGTTTAAATGGAGGAAAAAAATATGAAAACTATGAGAAAATTTTTTAAGATTGTTATTGTAATATTTATATTGACAATGATAGGATTGATAATAACTAATAATTCATTGGCATGGGAAATGGATTTAGATTCGTTTGAAAATAAAAATGCGGGAAGAACTGGTAATATTACTACAAGTGTTATTGGAGCCATAATTAATATAGTTTCTACTGTTGGTGCTGGAATTGCTATTATAATGCTAGTTATTTTTGGTATTAAATATGTAAGTGCTGGTTCAGAAGGAAAATCAGAAATTAAAAAGGCAATGACAAGTTATGTAATCGGTGCAATAATTTTATTTGGAGTTTCAGGAATTTTGAAGATATTACAGATGTTTATTGATGCAAATTTAAATAATGTATAGCTTTTAGAAAGGAGAAAAAAATGATGAGTTTTTTCTTAAGTGGGATATTTTCAAATGCAAATGATCAATGGATTGAAAATGTTATTGGTGTAGAGCGTTCTATTATTGGAAATGTTTTAAATGTTATAAGAATTGCTGGAACAGGTATTGCTTTAATAGCGCTTACAGTGATGGCAATAAATTATTTTACTGCAGATGGTAGAATTACTAAAAGGAGTTCTGAAGAAATGGCTAAGATAAAGGGAACTCAATTACTAAATTTTGCAATAGGGGTTGGTATATTTATCGGTGCAAGCAATCTCTTATATTTTATAGTTACATTTGTTGAGGAAGTAATTACTAATGCAGTTTAAATGGTTGGAGGAATAAAAAGATGAATGTTGTGAAAGTTAAAAGATTATTGAAACTAATATATTCGATTTTTATTATATTTATTTTTCTTAATATATTTTTTGTTACTGAATCATTTGGTAGTATTAAAACTTTAAATCCAGTAAATGGGTTTTTTGCTACCATATTTAAAGTAATTATTGTATTTTCACAAGTTGCTGTTTCAGGATTTTTTATAATAAGATTTACAGTACATGGTATTGAATATTTTTGCAATTCTACTCCAAAAGGCAAAGAAGCTAGCAAACATGGGATGCAATGGACACTTATTTATGGAGTAATAACTTTAGTAGCAATGAGTTTATTTAGCAAAATAATGGGTCTATAAAAACAAAAACTCTATTTAATTAGAGTTTTTATTTTTTTGTCTAATAATGTTACAAATAGGTTAAAAATTAAAAAGATACTAAAATAATGTTGAAAAATAATTGTTTTTTTATTATAATTATTATTAAGTAGGTATATTATCAGAAAAAATAGGAGTGATATATATGAAAGTAACAAAATTGGTTTTAAATTTGGCTATAATTTTTGTAATTTTGCAGTTTTGTGTAATGATGTTTATTAATGTATCTTATGCAAACAGTATTGTTGATGACGTTTTTGAAAAAGGCAAGCAATTTGATAGTAATGGCTCTAATGAGGCTGAAGATATAATTGAAAAAACAGGTCTTTCTTCAGTTGGGGAAGAAATTTTAAATACTGTTAGAGCAGGTGCTTCAGCTGTTTTAATGGCAGGTATTGCTTTTACAGGAATAGCTTTAGCTTGGAAAGATGTTCCTGGTAAAAATAAAGCAGTAGTAAAAATGTGGTTAGCTATTTTATGTATAGTGTTGTTAGTGTTTATATTTTTACCAGAAATTATTAACTTTATTTTTGATACAGCTGAACAGCTTAAAAGTATGGCGTAAAAATAAAATTATTTTAAAATATACTATGGAGGAAAAAATTATGGGAACTTATTATATACCTCGTAATTATAAAGGTGAAACAAGATTATTATATATATTTTCAATTAAATCATTAATAACGACTGTTATAGGAGCAGTTATTGGATTTGTATTTTATATGATTTTTTCGATGATAAATTTAAAAATGGTTGGAGTTATAATTTTGGCAATATTTGCTTTAATTGGTTATGGCATAGGTGCTTTAAAAATTCCAACAATTGTTGGTTTACCTGTAACAAAAAAGATAGGCGGAGAGTCAATAAGTGAAATAATTATTAGATATTTTAAATTTAAAAAAAGTAGAAAAATATATACTTATGTTAATACAATAAATACAGACATAGTAGATACTAATACAAAGGAGGAAAAATAAAAGATGGGTGGAAATGCTAATGGAACAATTCTTTTATTTGAATTTATAATTTTTATAGTAATAATAGTTTTAGTTGTACTTATAGGAATGTTTATTTATGTTTCTAGGAAAAAAGATGATGAAGAAAAAGAAAAAGATGTAATTTTAGATGGTAACTCAGGTGAAGATATGCCAAAAGAAACAATAGGTGGTGATTTTGGTAAATTTCAAGGAGTTCTTAGTCTTGAATCTATTAACGATTTTATGGAATTTGATGAAATTGTTGATAATATGATAGTAAGAAAAAATAGAAATCAATTTGTAATGGTAATTCAATGTAATGGTGTTAACTATGATTTAATGAGTCAAGATGAAAAGATGGGGGTTGAGGAAGGATTTGTTCAGTTCTTAAATACTTTAAGATTTCCTATACAATTATATGTTCAAAGTAGAACTTTAAATCTAAGAAATATCATAGATGAATATAAAGAAAGAGTTGAAACTGTTACAGACGATTTGAGAAAAATAGATCAAAAATTAAGACAAGCTGTGGCCACTGGAAATAGGCCAATGATAGAAAAGTTAGAATTTGAGAAAAGAAGAAAAAATAATATTTTAGAATATGGTCAAAACATTACAGAATATGTTGAAAGGTTAAGTTCAAATAAAAATATTTTACAACAAAAAACGTATGTTATTTTATCATATTATGTAGCAGAAATTGGTGGAAATACTTCTAATTATTCTAAAGATGAGATAAATAATATTTGTTTTTCAGAGTTATATACGAGAAGTCAAAATATAATAAGTAGTTTGGGAACTTCACAGGTTACAGGTAAAATATTAAATTCACAAGAATTGGCTGAACTCTTATTTGTTGCTTATAATAGAGACGATTCAGAGTTATATCAATTAAATAATATGCTTGATGCTCAGTATGATCGTTTATATTCAACAGGAAAAGATGTATTAGAGAAGAGACAGGAAAAATTAGATGAAGAAATAAATATTGCAGCTATAGATTTAACAACAGATAGTATATTGAAAGCAGATAAACGTAGACAAGCAGAGGAAAGACAAAGAGAAATTGAAAAGAGTGAAAAAATTAGAGAGAGAGCCCTTAATTTATTAAATCAATATGAAAATCAACTTGATCCTAGAATATTTGATATGGCTACAGAAGAAATAGAAAATTCTAAAACAGACAAAAATGATGAAGAATCAAAAGAAATAGAAGAACCAATTAAAGAAGCTATCCAAGAGCCTCAAGAGGAAAAAACAAAAGCTAGTTTTTCTGCTAGAAGAGTGATTAGAAAAAGAAAAGTAGATACAGAAGATTAGGAGGAAAAAAGGATATGTTGGGAAAGAAAAATGTAGAAACAACTTCAAATGAAGTTGCTAGAGTTAAAGAAAATAACACATTTCTTAAAAGAAACCAAAAAACAATAAAAGATATTATTGCTCCAGGAGGAATTGATGCTAGTTATACAAATCATATTGCTATAATGTCATCTAAAACTCGTTTTGCTAGATCAATGGTGGTATCTACTCTTCCTAGAACATGTACTTTTCCTGAATTTTTAAGAGGTATGTACACTTTCGGAGATATAAATGTCTCTGTATTTATATCTCCAATAAATGAGTCAACATCACAAACAGATTTGAATAGAACCATTAATGAATTAGAGTCTGAAAGAATTGTTGCTCAAGATAGAGGTGATATTAACAGAGAAAGAACAATTTTACAAAAAAGGGAGGAAGCTGAAGCGCTAAGAGATACTATTGCATCTCGGACTTAACAGATTGTTTAGTTCTACTATAGTTGCAACACTTTTTGCATATAGCATGGACGAATTAGATAAATATACAGAATTATTAACGAACGAGATGGCAAAGACATTAATTGATATTAAGCCAGCTTGGGCAATGCAGGATGCAGCTTTTAGAACAAATATGCCTTATAATGATAATAAGCTAAATAAGATTCATACTTTTGATAGAAGAGCTATGTCAACTGTATTTCCATTCTTTACATCAGATATTGGACATGATAATGGAATTCCTTTAGGATTTAATAAACAAACAGGACTTCCAATATTATATGATAACTTTAGTTCAAAACTAACTAATTATAATATGGTTATTTTTGGTAAATCTGGTGCTGGTAAATCTGTTACGGTTAAAATGTTGTCAGCTCGTTCTTCTATTTTAATGGGAATTGATAGTTTGGCTCTAGATGCTGAAGGTGAGTATGGGGTAGTTGCTGAGAGTCTTGGAGGAGTAAACGTTGTTATAAGTCCAAATTCAAATACAATTATTAATATTTTTGATATTGAACCTGAAATTGTTAAAGATGAAATTACAGGTAGAGAAAGAACAATGTTAAACATCGAAAATAAAGTTGAGGACGTTACACAAGGTTTGCTTACAATGGCTAGAGGTAGTACAAAATCTGAGGAAGTAAATGAGCTTACAAAACAAATTATTTCTGAATCTGTTTTAGAGGAATATACTTCATTAGGTATAACAAATAACGTTGAAAGTTTATACGTAATGTCTGGAAATAATATAGATGTTTCACAAAATTATTTAGGAAGAACAAAGAAAGAAATGCCAACTATAGGTTCTTGGTATAAAAGAATTTGTAAGAAAGCTCAAGAAAACGAAAACCCTGATTATAGATTTCATTATAGTTATTTAGTAAAAGTTATGAAGCAATATGTAAGAGAATTGCAAGGTCAAATGGCTTATTTTGATGGGCAATCAACGTTTGAATTGTTAGAAGGAATACCATTTATAAATTTGGATATTTCACAATTAGAGGAAAGATTTGCAAGACCTCTTGCTCAGCAAGTTTTACTTTCATGGGTTTGGGAAAAATATGTTAAGAAAAATAGTGAAGATAAATCAAAAGCTATGAAGAAGAGAGTTATAATTGATGAGGCGTGGATGTTGCTTCCATTCCCTGAAGCCGTAGACTTCTTAAACACAATGGCTAGACGTGCCAGAAAAAGAAATGTATCACTTCTTGTTGCATCACAGAAGTTCCAAGATTTTTATGAGAAAAAAGAAGCTCAAGCAGTTCTTACATCATCTGAAACAAAGTTATTTTTAGCACAAGATAAATCAGAAATTCAGTATTTAAAAGAAGTGTTTAAATTAAGTGAAGGTGAAGCTTCATTCTTAATTACTTGTAATAGAGGTGAAGGTTTACTTAAAGTCGGTGGAGATTCAGCAGTTCTTGCTATACAGCCAACACAAAAAGAGTTTGAATTTGTTGAAACAAATCTTTCAAAACAAATTGCAATGGAAAAACAAAAGCAAAAAATGCAAGCACTTAAAGATAGTTAATAGGAGCAAAATATGAAAAAAATTACATTAGTAGCAATTATACTAATATTTATTAATTTCATATATTCAAGTTTTTATTTAAGAACTTATGCGACATCGGAAGATACCACTGAATCAGAAACTGAGCCTAGTAGTTCTTTTAGTGATAGTCAAATGTCAATAGATGACTATAAAGCGCTAGATGAGGGAAAAGCTACAATAAATGGAAATGAGACAACAATTTCTTTGGGAGATTCTGATGTTGGCTCTGCTACAAGTAAGGTTGGAACAACATTAGCATCTGTTGCTAGTATATTTACTAAAATAATATCAAGAGTTACTAATGAAGCTGGATTTTATCGTACAGATAGTAAGAGTTCAGCTTCAAATACAGGTTTATTTACAATAAATTCGTTGATTTTTGATGAATATATGTTGTTTAATGCTAAAGCATATGAAAAATCAACAGATTTAAATCCTAGTGCTACTCCTAATGGTGTTTTAGCGGTTTTAGATAATTTAAAAGATATTGGAGCTGTATTGTCTAAAGTTGTATTACCAATTGCAAAAGGAATTTCGGTTATAGCATTAGTATTTTCAATAGGATGTTATATAATTAAGAAAAAAGCTACAGATTTAGCTGCTTGGAACAAAATACTTGTGAGATGGGTATTATGTGTAATGTTATTGTTTTTCTTTGAATATATACTTATTGCAATTGATAAAGTGGCAGATATTTGTATGGATGCTTTTTGGAATATAAGAGTAGGATTGGAAAATGATGGTTATCAGTCATTTGAATATACTGTAGAGAGCAATTTACTTGATTCAATGGAAAAAACTGGTGGAGTTACTTCATTTGCATATTCTGTTGAATTTGTAGCAATTATTATTTTACAATTATTATTTTTAGCAAAATATGTTATGAGAACTTTTGTAACTATTGTAATGTTTATCATTGCGCCACTTATAATTGTTATACATTCACTAAAATTGATGCTAGAAAAAGATAGTGATATTTTAGGAAATCTTTTTAAAACATATATTAGTTTAGTATTTATGCAACCATTTCATGCTCTATTTTATATTATATTTTTCTTTTCATTATCAGAAATTGCAATAAACATACCAGTTTTGGGTATTGCATTAATATATGCTTTATTAAGAGCTGAAAATATAGTAAAGGCAATGTTTGGATGGGAACTAGGTTCATCTATTTTGTCAATGACTAAAAGTGATTAGAAACTAGAAAGGAGTGAATTTATGGGACAAAAAGTAAGCTTTAATAAAAATAAAACAAATAAATTAAAAATTATAGTAATACTTGTTATAGTTATTTTATTTATAGTTATTTTAATAAAAAGTTTTAAAGAACTAGCTAATTCCGTAGATGATACTCAAAGTACTCCAAATAGAGTTGGTTTTAATTATACTTTAAATGAGTTTGGGTCAATAGAAGACGTATTTAAAGAATATAAATGTAATTTGATAAGTAAACAAGATACAAAAGATTTATTTTCAGCTAAAGTTGAATTTAGCTGTAATTTATATACAGATGAAAAAAGTAATGAAAATTTCTTTTTAAGTTTATGTAAATCAGTTGTTGAATTTGAAAATTATAAAAATATAGAGTTAATAGATACTGCAAAAGATATAAAAATTGAAGTAAAATGTGAAGGAACAAGTTTAACAGAAATAAAAATAAACGGTGATACTAATTATTATTTAAATAATACATCTAGGAAGAGTCGTAATAAAAAAAATAAAATTACAAATTTTACAATTCAATCAAAAGAATTAAAGCGACTAATAGATGGTAATTGGGATGAAACAAAAATGACATTGGGAACTAGAGAATCAATGTTTGATGATTATAATATTTATTTTGATGAAGGTTATAAGTATAAAGTCGTTGATAGAAAAATATTTAACTTTATTTTTACAAGTAATTATAAAGATGTAGTTGCTGCTGATTTAACGACAAATTCTAGCAGGGAAAAAGTTGAGTATGCTTTAGGGGAGCCTACATTTGATGAAGATGGTTGCTTTGGATACCGTGGAAAAGATAATTATATATTCTTTGATTTTGAAAATAAAGCTATATCAGTTTATCCTGTTATTTCAATGAGTGAAGATGATGAAAAAACTTTGAAAAAATATATTCAAGAAATGAATGAAAGTCATGATATAAAAACATTTGCTACTAATTTAGTAAATACTTGGTCTGATTATGATGAATATGAATTTAACTCAAATTATGTAAAATTAAAATATAGTTTAAAAGGAATAGAATTATCTATAAGTCCATATTCCTTAAAAAATGGATTCTTTATTTCTCAAAATTATAGTGGAGATAGAAGTTTAGCTGATATGGAAAATGTTTATTTAAAAGAAACAGATGCTATTGCTACAGCTGAAGCTGCTAGAATAGGAGCTGAATTAACGAAGGTATATGATGCTGTAGTTCAAGGAAATGAAAATAGTGAATTATATGTAGTGGGACGTGAAGATAATGGTACAAAATTTGTATCTACTGATGAATCAAGAGCTGATGTAGAGTTAAAAGATGATATTTATAATTATAAATGGATTAGTGATAGCGAGATTGTATATAGTATAACTAATGTTGGAATTTATTATTATGACTTTAACACATTTACAAAACAAAAGATAATAGAAGGAAAAGAAGAATTTGATATAAAATCTTTTGAAAATGATATATTATATTATGATGATACATCAGTGAAAATAGAAAGGTAGTAAAAACTGAAAAAAAGGAGGTAATAATTATGAAATATTTTAAATATCAGAGAAGAGTTGCAATAATATCTTTAATTTTACTAATAATTACTCCTTTTACGACAGCTTATGCTGCTAGTGTTGAAGAATGTGAGCAAGCTTTAGTAGATTTTTCTTTAAGTTTTGTGGAGGCTACTAAGAATCCTAGTAGTAAAGTTAGAAGTCATTATAGTTATAATGGATATACGTCTGGAGAAAGCAATCCTAGAAACGAGAGAGCAATGGCATATTTATATGAAAAACAGGGAGAATATTGTACATATCAGCCGAATTCATCAGGTGACATGGATTATGGTACAATAAACAATGGTATTAATAGTATGGGAATGGATTGCGTTGGATGGGTTTGTTTTGCTTTACATCACTGTTTAGGAATTGGAAGTAATGACCAATTTACAACTTTTGTTTGTCCAGGAAATCAAGTTGGTGGATATCATGATTTATTACCTTATAATGGAGAAAGTAGTGCAATACCAGGAGATATTTTATTTATGTCAGGTCATGTTATGATTTACGTTGGTGATGGAAAGGTTGTTGATTGTATAACATCAGAAGATGCAGCTGTAGATATTCGAACTATCGCAAGTAGCGTGAGCTGGCGGAGGGACAGTTAATTATATTGGTCGATTAAAAGAAAGTGCTGCTAGTAATATAACATCATTTGTTACTACTTTTAATGGTGTAAGTGTGAGTGCTGGGGGCAGTGGTTTGTCAGGAAAAGAAGTTGATTATTCAAATTTCTTCTTTAATGGTATTCCAGATGGTAAATATTCATTGGCTAATAGGAAAAGTGTATTTGAAATTGTAGTTGATTCTATTGGAGCGCTTGTAGATTATTTAGTAGGATTATTAACATATTTACTTAGAGGTGTAATTATAAGTTTTATATCAGTATTTGATAGATTAATAAATAACACAATTGGTTCAATGAATGGAGATGCAAATGACCTTAAAGAGGCTGGAATTAACGCAACAGAAGCAGATGATCCTATCAGTATAAATAGACATGTAACAATTGAGGGACTAATATTTGGTGATGAAAGTATGGACTTGTTTGATATAAATGTTTTTAAAGTTGATTAAACTAAAAAAATTAAAAGAGGAGGTAAATAATGCCTAAAAAAAAGAAAAACTTGAAAAATCAAATAAAACTGATTATAATAACGATTTTAGGCATTATTGGATTTATAGTTTTTGTATATGCAAATGTAGTTGGAACAACGCAAATAAAAAATAAGGAGCCTAATACTTCAAATATGGTTGGATTTTCTGTAAGAACAAGTGGTAATTCAGAAAATAAAAAAGAAATAAAAGTTGATAGTGATGGAAATGTTGCAGAAGAAAGCATTTTAATCAATGCTTTACCTATAGTAAAACTAAATAATAATAGTTGGGATAGAATAAAATCTGGGCTTTCTGGATATGAGACTGATGGGGATGGAAATTTACGTTTTTCAGATGGATATATTGCATATTGCAATAAAAGATATATAAATAAAGTGATTTTTAATAATATTTATACTAAAGAAGTTATAGGACATTTAAAAGTTGGAGCAGATTTTGAAACAATAGAAAAGACTTTGGGAACACCAACTTTTAAAACAAAGGATTATATAGGTTATAAAACTAAAGAAGTTTATGCTTTTTTTAGAGAAAATGAAATTACTATATATCCAAATAGGAAAATGTCAAATAGAGATTTAGAAGAATTATTTGAAAGTTATTTTAATAAAAGTTATGGAAAAGATAGAACATATTTTTTAGTTGATATTAGAAATAATTTCGACGATTTTGAAATTGAAATGGATGAGAAAAATGATATAGTTACAATTACTTCTATTACAAGACAGGTAATTGCAAAACTTGATAAAATTGGAACTATAGAAGTTGAATTTTATGATGGATATAAAGTTGCTCTTGACAGTACTCAAAAACGTATTGACAATAAAGAGTTTAAAACAAATGAAGAGAATTTAATAGAAATTGCTGAAAGTGAAAGGGTAAGCGGTAAATAAATGAAAGGAAAATTATTAAATTTAAAGAATTTAATAATTATATTGGGACTAGTAGTAATAGTTATAACACTGTTTTTGACTACTAGCTCTTATGCTGTTTCAGACCCAATTGATTCAGGTGATACATCCGTTACAGAATCTAGTGAGGGGGATGATTTATCAGCTGAAGTTAATACTGACGTTAGTCTTGGAAAATTAATAAGAACAACGATAGGCACTTGGTATAAAGTTGTTAGAAGAGTGAGCTTGTGGGCATTTGTAATAGGATATTTGATTGTCTTAGCAAAAGATTTTGTAACTTCTAAAGATGGGACAAAATTAAAAAAAATTCTTTTAAATTTGCTTATTTTTCTTATTATGCTTTTAGTGATATATTTTTTACATTATTTAATGATAGGAATTATAGAGGTTAATAATCAAGGTGTAGAAATTGCCAAAAACTTAGGAGATAGGCTTTCTGGAATTGATGGTAAAAATGATGAATATGATTTATATGAAACAGCTTTATCAAAAGCTTATGAAATATCAGCAGTTCCAGGATTTATTGGAATAGTAATGTATTTACTATTAGTATATTATACATATAAATTTGTATTTGTCTATGCAAAGAGATTTATAAACATAATTGTATTGATATTACTAGCTCCTATAATATTTGTGTATTCTACATTAAAGAAACTTATATCTGGTGTAAATGAAGGTACTATAAGAAAGTGGTTTAAAGAGTTTATATTTAATGTATTTATTCAAACTTTACATGCAGTATTTTATGCAACATTTATAGGATTTACATTAAAACTTTCTGACAATGATGAAAATTTAATTGGTGCATTAATAGCATTAATTATATTTGGATTTATATTTAAAGTTGATTTATTTATTAGAAAGATATTTAATTTTGTTGGTGGAAGTACAAATATTTCTTCTTCAAAAACAACAGCAATGTTTTTAGATACAACAGATGAAGCTTTGTCTATGTTTGGTGGTAATGTGGAATCTGGAGTTAAAAAATTTGAAACTGGTGTAGATAAATTTGGAGTAAAAATAGATGACTATAAAGCTCGAATAGGTAAAGACGGCTTTGTAAAAACAGTTGGTGGAGATTTAAAATCAGCAGGAACTAATATTCAGATGAGATTTAAGGAAATTCCTAATATAGCTTCTGAAAAATGGAATGAAACAAAAGAATTTGCTGGAGAAAAATTTGAAAGTGCAAAAGAGTTTGCTGGAGAAAAAATTGAAAATGTAAAGCAAATGCCTAAAAAAGTAGCGAAAAATATAAAGCAATTACCTGAAAAAGTTGCAAAAGAGGCTCCAAAAATTATAAAAGGTGCTAGAACATTGAAAAATAAAGCCTTTAAAGGTATAAAAAATGGAGCTACTTATGCTGCTCAAAAAGCAAAACAAGGTATAGAAATTGGAAAATATGTTTTAAGTGGTGAGGCTGTAAAGCAAAATTTAACTGCTGATGAAATTATTGAACAATATCATAGGATGAGAGATGCTAAAGGTTTAGAAGGCTTAAGACAAAAGGTAAATATCGCAGGTTATTCAGCAGTAAATAAAGTTAAAAAACTTAAAAAATATAGTGCTAAAAAGCTTGAAAATCTTTATGAAAATGCTAACTTTTTGGTAAAAAGAAAAATTAGAGAAATCCAAAATGAATATTATTATATGGTTACGAATTTAAAAAATGATTATGAAATGCTTAAAAGAGTACCTTCAATAATGCAAAAAGCTATAATAAAACAGCAATATGTTAGAAATGCAAATGCATTAAATGTTGATACTTCAAATTTGATGGCATTAGTAGCTAATATTAATTTACAGGACATACGAGAAGTTTTAAGAACTGTAGTTGAAGAGGTAGGCCCAAATTCGAGTGTTATGACAATAGTTTATAATGAAATAGGACCACAAATATTTTTGTCTAGTGAAATTGGTTCTTCTAGAATGGGACTAGCTATTCTTGCTGAAGATAGATATGAAGAGGTAGCTGCTAACAGAGTTGAAAGATTAGTAACAGGACAAAAATATATTAAAAGAAAGTTACATAGAGTTAATCGTAAAAAAAATATAGTGACACCAAAAGATATTCAAAATTTACGTGTAAATAAGGTTTATAAATTTAGTAGATTTAGTCCTAATACAGTTAGAAGAATAAACAGAAAAATGCTACGCCAAAGTGTAGAGGAAAATAGATATTTATTAGTTTTAAGTAGAACTCGTGAGAATATTCAACTTGGAGAATTAAAACCTTCAAGAGTTCCAAGAAATTTACATGTAGAAGCTTCTCAAAATGTAAGATTTAACAGAAACAATGTAGTTAAAACTGTAAGTCAAATTAAATTTAGTCAAAGAAATGCTATAAATAATTATAGAAGAATAGCTATAAATGCAAGACGTGTAGAATTGGCTAATAATGTTGGAAATAGAGCAATGACTGTTAGAAATTCTATCAGAATTGGATTTAGACAAATATCTGAAATGACTCCAGGACAACTTGGACTTAATAGAATGGTACAGCAAGGTGATGCTTATAGAGTTAATGATGATATAGTTATTGTTAAGAAAAATAGACAAGAGGCAATAATTAAAGCAACAGGAATTGTAAAACAAGAAGACAATAATGTTGTACAATTTGTTTTAACAAATTCTGGAAAAATAGTTCAACAGGTTGTTACTTCAGAAGGAAAAATAGTTCAACCTGCTGTTGATAAAGATGGAGAGATTATTGCTTATGAGCATAAAATAGAAAAAGTTGTTAAAGCTGTTAATACTGAACAAGTTTCAAATAAGTTAGAAACAACATCAGAAACTCAATCTATTTCAGAAACTACGCCAGAAATAAGAGCAGAAATTAAACCAGAGGTTACAGTTAACTCAGCTATTAATAATTTAGAAGATACAATAAAAACTACACAACAAGAAGTTGAAGAGGAAAGAATTGTTCAACATATTGTAACTTTAGAAGGAAAAGTTATTGAGCAAGTTATAAATAGTAATAATGAGATAGAAGCTCAAGAATATGTAGTTTTAGATGAAAATTTTGAAAATGCTACTAATCAAATTATGCAAGTGGTAACAAGTGAAGATTTAGGATTGCCACCAGAAGCTACAGCTGAAGAAAGAGTTCAAAAGTTTGAAGATTTATTACAAGATTTAGGAGCACAACCATTATTAGAGCAAGTTCTTCAAGAGGCTGAAGAAGATGAAAGAGAATTAGTAGAAGTAACTTTAAATAAGCCAGAGGAAAAGAATACAAAACATTTGAGTAGTGATGAAGGAATTAAAGATTTAGATAGGAGAATTGCAACTCTAAATAATTCATTAAGTAATGCAATAGATGAAGATTATATAGGTGATATTACTAGAACTGTTTCAGAAGGAAATTATACAGTTGATGAAAATACTGGTAATGTTGAAGTATTTTATACAACTGAAAATGAAAATAGTTTTTCATCAGAAACTTGGGAAATAGCTCAAGAATTACTTGAAGCTAAAGCAACTTCTGGACTAGTTGAAAAAGCTGTAGATGAATTTGAAGAAAACATTCAAAATATAAAAAATGGCGGATTGACACCTGAAGAAATAGAGCAAAACCAAGAATTAAGAGAAGCTGAAAAAAGATGGGCTAAAAAGCATGGTAAAGAATCTGAAAAAGATATTGCAGAAAAATCTAAAAAGAAGTCTAAACAGAAGAAAGATGGTGAAAACCAATTAGTAAAAATTACATTTAGATTTTTTGGAGCTGTAAAAAATCCAGGTCAAGCAATTTCTCTATCAAATAGATATTCAATTAAAGATTTTTATGATAAAGTTAATAAATTAGATGATGCTAACTTAGAGAAAACTCAAGAGAGATTTTTAAGAGAATATGGTAGTAGGCTTGAAAAAATGCAATTAATTCCATTTTCATTTGCTAAATCACCAGTTGAAGATATGGATGGATGGGATATTTACATTGTAAGAAATGACGAAGTTGCAATCCAAGAATATGAAGATTTATTAGAAAAATATTATTATGATTTTAAAGAAAAGTTTAAAAATTTTGCTGACGAATTTGATGTAACATCATTTGATGATTTAAAAAATAATGAAGAGCTAATGGAGAAACTTGAACGAAAATTTAGAATAATATTAATTAGAAAAGGTGAACCAAACGTAGAAGAAAATGCAAGAAGTATAGTACGTAGAATATTTATAGATGATAGATTTATTAGTATATTAAAAGATAGAGTTAGAATTAAGGAAAATCAAGAAGAAGATACAGAAGTTGAAAATCTTTTAGAAGAGGAAAAAAAGAAAGCAAAAGATAAATATTCTATAAAAACTACTGAAAAAGCTGAAAAAGATGCTTCTTCAAATATAACTGAAAAAGATTTAGAAGAAGAAAAAGCTAGACAAAGTAATAATTTAATTGAACAAACTTTAGCTGAAGCTGCAAAAGAGCAAGAGGAAGAGGCTTCTGTAAATTCAGAATTAAATGATTTATTAAATGAAATAGTTGGAATGAAAGACAAAAGATTATACATAGAAGTTGACTATAATGAAAATAAAAATGGCAATAAAAATAGAAATGTTATGCAAATACCATATTAAGGCAATCGAAAGGAAGGAATGCTATGAGAACGAAAAATATTTTGATAAAGTTAATATTAAGTTCATTGATAGTGTTAATGATATTTAATTTTATATGTTCTACAGACTTAAAAATAAATTTTAGTTTTGCTGATTCAGATCCAGTTGAATCTAGTGAAGAAAGAGTAAATGAACAATTAGATGCTAATACAAGTGGAACAAATGGAATAATAATGAATTTTATAAAGTCAGTACTTGCTGCTCCTGGTAGAGCAATGAGAAATTTAAACTATAAGCTTGCAAGTGCTGGTGGAACTACTACAGGAGTAGATGCTAATGAAATAACACCTTTCGATATATTTTTTAATAGATTTACGCTTTTAGATGGAAATCTTTTTTCAATGACAGATAGAGATGGACAACCACTTGATACAGATAGTATTGTTTATAAAATAAGAACAAATACATCAATATGGTATCATTTTATTGAAAGAATTTCAGGTGGGGTTATAATTTTGGCGTTAGTATTTAGTATAGGAGCAATTTTCTTTAGAGGATCTAACAAAGATATTGATTTAGCTGGTAAAATAAGCAAGGCAAAAGAGGCTGGAGTTAATTATTTAGTGAGTTTTTTATTACTAATGCTTATGCATTATATAGTTATCTTTATTTTAGATGTCAATGATTTGGTAATAAATGGTATACAAATAGTGGCTTCATCAGTAAATGTATCTGATTTTATAGATACACTTGAAAATTCTATCTTTTCATCAAATTGGACATTAAGTATTGCTTCAGTTGTTATTTATATTATATTAGAATGGCAAACATTTAGATATATAATAGTTTATATTTTCCGTTTATTTACAATATTTTTATTAGTAATAATTTCACCTGTTATTCCGTTATTATATGCTAAAGAAAAAAATGTAAGTAAGGTAGGAATAACTTTAAATAGTTGGTTAAGAGAACTTTTATTTACTGTGTTTGTTCAATCACTTCATGCTTTAATATATGCCGCTTTAGTAGGAACAGCAATGACTGCTATGGCTGAAGTTAGAGTATCATCTACTGCTGATTTAGGAATTGCTTTAGTTGCAGTAGCTTCATTATTATTTGTTAAACAAGCTGAAAGAATAGTAAAAACTATTTTTGGATTTAATAATTCGCATGTTATTAGTAATAATGTGCTTTCTAATGTATCAAGCTTTGTTGATAATGGAGCTAGAGTTGTAGGTGGTGGTGCTGTGAGGGCTGCTACTGGTCGACCATTTATTTCATTTGGAAAAAATGTTGATGGAAGTGATATTGGGATAGGTCAAGTTACAAACGGAATTGGAAATAGTTTGAGAAATACTGCCACAGGTATTAGAGAGAATGCTGTAAATGCGGGAAATGCATTTATAGGTGGAGTTAGAAATGTAAGAGATAGGGTAACTAATTTCTTAGATGGTGGGGAAGTAATAGATGCCGATTATACAGTAATTGATGATAACAATGATAGAAATTCAGAAAACTCTAATAGAAATAACAATTTAAATCAAAATAATAGTACTAGTGAAAGAAATGAAAATGATATTGATAATAGCAACGAAAGAAATGAAAATGGTAATGGTAATGATAATAGTAATGAAAATATAGTTATAGCTGTTGCAGATGACCCAGAAGGAAAAATTGCTGGTGCTGTAAGACAATCAAATGAAAATTTGAATAGTGATAAAGAAACTTTAGGAGGTTGGGCTAAAAAAGTTGAGAAAAAATTGGATACTCTTGATAGTCAAATTGATAAAAATGTAGCAGATGATATTTTAGATAATTTCCAAAAATTAGGAAATGATAGTGAAGCTAGAAGAAATTATATCAATAGTTTGGAAGAAGGTAGTATAGAAAGACAATATGCTGAAACGTTAGAAGATTTAAAGGCATATATGGATTTAGATGATGAGAGAATTAGCAATGAAAATACAGTAATAGAAGAGAGGTCTGAAGAAAAAAATATTAATAAAGAAGAAACAAGTGAAGAAACAAATGTTAATAATACAGAAACACATGAAGAGACAAATATCGAAAATCATGTTACAGAAAAAGCTGAAGAAGTTGCAGAATCAAAACCTCAAGATGAAAGCGAGAAAGCTACACAAAAACCACCTATTATTGTTGAAGGTGATTCAATTTCAGAAGGTGAAGTCAAAAATATGATAAAAGCAGCTTTAAATGAAGATAAAGAAACTTTAACAGGTTGGGCTAAAGAAGTTGAGAAAAAATGGGATGCTCTTGATAGTCAAATTGATAGAAATGTAGCAAATGATATTACAAATAATTTCCAAAGATTGGGAGATGATAGTGAGGCTAGAAAAGAATATATAAATAGCTTTAAAGAGGGAAGTATAGAAAGACAATATGCTGAAAGTATGGAAGAATTAAAAGCATATATGGATTTAGATGATGAGAGTATTAATTCAAAAGAAGAAATGCTAAAAGCAGTTAAAAATTTACTTGAATCTAAAGGATATGAAGTTCCTCCAGAAGTATTGAAAATGAAATATGCTAGTGAAGTTGATAATTTAGAATTAAAGATTAAAAAACAACCTGAAGTTCAAATAGAAGAAGATAATCCAAAAATTATAAGAAACCTTGATCAATTACGTAGCAAACGAAATAGAGAACTTATGGATAGAGTAAATGCTGACCTTAAACTTGGAGTATTTGATAATACAACTAATGATATTGAAGTAAGGACAAAGCTTGAGGCAATTAGAAAAGATGTTAGTCAGAAATTTAATATGTCTGAACCAGATAATATTAAGAGTATGTTAGAAGGTATGACACGTGGAGATAGAGATGCGTACAGAAATTATTTAGATGGAAAAATTCCAGCAAGTGAAATGAGCGAAAAAGCCAGAGATGCAGTTGTTTTAGCAACTGTAAATAATTATATTCGCGAATTAGAGCGAAAAGTTACTACACACGGAACTACAGAATCTACGGAAGTTAAATTTGAAAGTACAAATCAAGTTTTGAAGTCTTTACAAAATAGAAAAAGAGAGATTAATATAGGTGAGATAACTACAACGAAAAAAGGTTCTAAAGTAGGATAATACAAAAGTTAAATAGGGGGAAAATATATGGCAAAAAGAAATAATAAAAAAGCTAAACAAATTATATTATTAATGATTATTATTTTAGTAGTTTTATTAGTTGCTTTGGTATTTGTTTTTAGAAATTCAAATAGTGGTTCTCAAACTGATTTTGAAAAAGCAAATATAGAATATAAACAACAACAATTTAAGAAAAATGTTGTGGACTTGTCTGGAAAGACCGAGCAACAAAGAATGCAATTTTATTGTGCAAGCTTTTTTAAACTAATAGATAATGAGAACTATGAAGAAGCCTATAAATTATTATATGATGAATATAAAGAAAATTATTTCCCTACTTTAAATAATTTTAAAAAATATTTTCAAGATTATTTTCCTTCAGATTTTAGCTTATCATATAAAAATATTGAAAGACTTGGAGATATCTATGTATTAATGGTAAGTTTATCTGATACTGTAAATGGCTCTTATGGGCATAACTTTAGTTTATATGTAGTTATTCAAGAAAAAGCTTTAAATGATTATGTGATTTCATTTAGTAGAAATAGCGCAGTAAATGAGGAGGGATAGAAATGGCATTAAATCCAGATTTGAGAATTAAGATTAGACATTTTTTTAAAGATCATTATAAAGTAATTTTAATTGTAATGGTTGTAGCTATTGTTTTAATTTTAATTAATAGATTTTTAATTGAAAGAAGATATTCTGGAACGCCTCCTACTACATATCAGCCAAATGTAGCTATTTTAGATAGCAAAGAATCTACTGTTCCAAAAAAAGTTGCTAAAGGTTTTGAAGACTTTATAAAAGATTATGTTGGATATTGTAATAATAGAAATTATGTTGCTGCGTGGAATCTTATTTCAGAAGACTGTAAAGAGAATTTTTTTGGAAACAGTTATAATATGTATGTAGAATATGTTAGACAAAAATTTGATGGAAGTACTAAAAGATATGCTATACAAAATTATTCAAATGTTGATGGAAAATATATTTATAATGTGAGAATATTTGAAGACTTTTTAGCAACAGGTGTAACAAATCAAAAATATGGTTTTCAAGAAGAAAAAATTATAGTAAGTTATGATGAAAACAAAAATATAGTTTTTTCAGTAGGAAATTACATGGGAGCCAAAAAGTTAAACTATATGGCATCAAATGACTATTTGAGAGTAGAAGTTACAGAAGTAATAGAGAAATATAATTTTTCTATATATACATTAAAATTTTTAAATAGAACAAATAATACAATAGTCATAAAAGATGGTTTGTCAGGTGGATGGGAAGTTGGCTTAGTAGTTGGTAATGAGTCAAGAAGTACATTAGATGAAACATCAATAGTTTTAGGACCTGGAGAAAGTACAACTACTAAGTTGTCTTTTGAAAAATTTTATGATTCAGCTAGTACTGCAAAGGGCATTGTATTAAATGCTGTAAGAGTTATGGAAAATTATACTGGTAATCCAGAAACAGCTGAAGCTGAAATTGAAAATGCAATTAATAAATTTAGTATGACAATATCATTCTAGGAAGGGAGGCGACAGAATATGGCTAAAAGAGGAAAAAATAGAAGTGGAAAAGACTTTGATGTTATGAACCCAGAAGATGTAAGTCCAAATGCAAAAAAAGCTATGAAAGAAGCTGGTAAAATAGCTAAAGAAGCGGTAAAACTTATTGGTAAAGTTATTAAAAAACTTGTAGAACTGTTATTGCATTTAGGATGGGTTGGAATATTAATATTACTTATAATAATACTTGTAATTATTATTGTAGCTTTTCAACATATGCCTGGAATGATGAGAGATAAATTGTTAAACTTTTTTAATATTGATTCTGAAAATTGGTTTGCGAATGGAGCTGTATCTAGCCTTAATGAAAATTACCAAGATATTATAGATGTTGCAAATTATTTGGAACAAATGGATTATAATTTAATTGGCGATGGTTTTGTAAGACCAGCTCTTAGAACTGAAAATGATTCTACATTGACTTTTTCAGAAACAGAAAATAGATATCCAAATTATACATATCAAATGGATGATGATGGTGTGGCTCGTTTTCATGATGAAACCGGTGAAATTCCAGATATAACGTATTATAATAATTTAGGACAAAAAATAGATAATTCAACTGGAGAACCTATTTTAAATAATGATAAATTTTATATTGATGAATTTGGTATAGTAAGAACTATTAGCGAAGGTTCAAATTCTGCGTTAGGGGCAGATGCTGGTAGTGAAACTTTGAGTTCAAGGGGAAAAGTTGCTCCAATAAGTTTAATTTCAAATAGTGATAGGGACGAGGATTCATACGCTTTTACAGAGGATGAGTTAGAAGAATATACTAAACGTTTTAGATTGCTTAGAACATACTTATTATCAAATTATAGAATTTATACTTTGAGAAATAGTGATGAAGATATGTTGACAACAATTTATAATGCAATAGCAACTATTGGTGGCAATGAAGATGCTTGGGCAAAAGGTTTAATTAAATTGTATAATGCTGAAGGTGGAATTGCTACAAAACACTGGTGGTGGGGAAGAGGTCTTCTAGGCGAAGCCGTTTCAATTGATGGAACAACTTTATCTTTAAAAAAAGGCTGGTTTAATAATGAGATGAAATTCTCAATTGAAGGATGGGCTCCTAGATATGGAATGAGTTTAGAGTTTTTACTATCCCTTCATTTAGGAACAGGTGCTCCAGACTTGATGAATGCAATGCTTCAAAATTTTGATACAGAAGTTCAAGTATATCTTGATGATTCTGGAAAATCTGAAATTAATGCTAGCTATGTTGATCCACAAGATATTGTAAATCCAGCAAGTGGAGATACTATTGAGAAAGTAGAGGCTGTATTAGCAGAAACTGGACATAATGTAGAATCTTGGGCTGTTGAGGATGGTGAAGGTGCTTTACAGTGGTTTAATGATATTGTAAATGATATGGCATTAAATAAAGAGGCTTGTCAAGATTTATTAGTTAGTTCAGAGTTAACATTAACTAGCCCAGAAAATTGTTTGGGAGCAGGACAAGCTTATATAATTGAAAAAAGTACATACGAAACAAATTCTATTTTATTTATGGATACAAGTAAAAATGCTTTAAATACTTATGGTATTTATGGTACAACCGACCCAGAAGTTTATGAAGAATTTAGCTCTTATGAGAATTATGAATTTAAAAATGATAGTGGAGAATTATTAGAATTTACACCTGAACATTGTACTCAAGAAATTGGTATAGATGATACAAATGCTTTAAATAATGATTTTACATGGTTTAGTTCAATTGCAGTAAATGCGGGATTTAATTTATCAAATATGTCTAGTCCATCAACAAATGAGTTTGAAACTTATGTTAATGCACCTGATATTTTAGATGTATTGTCAGGGGTTTCGGAATATCATCAAAGTGGAAAAGTATATAAGGTTAAGAAAGTTAAAAATTATAATACATGGCCAACTGAAGTTGATGGTGAAGAATTAAATTATGATTGGGTTTCTTATAAATATTTAATATATGAAGTAGGAACTTTTGATCAATCTGGCATTCTTCTAAATGCGTTAACGCACGAGGTGTCTTGGGGGGATAGAGAAATAACGTATAGTGGTGAAGAAACTTGGGTAGATACTGTTATGGTTGAATTTATATTGAGAGAAAAAACTATTCAAGAAGCTATAGATAGTAGAATATTGACAATTGATGAAAATGGAAATCCTCATTATAATTTATCTGCTGGTAGGTGTTCAGAACAAAAAGATTCTAGTGGAAAAAAGACTCAAAATAGATGTTGTAGTGTTTGTCAAGAATATGTAAAAGCAGTTATAAAGGCAATAGCAAATATTTCAGACCAAAATTATAGTTCATATACTCCATATATTGCAAGAGTTGTTGGAAGTTGGTTTAGAGATACATATTTTGTAATTCCTAAAGCAACTGAGGGTGATCCAACAAGGACAGATGATGTAGCAATAAACGAATATGCTGGAAAAATTATAGAAGTTGAAGGAAGGTCTTATGATGAGAATGGAGATAGTCCAGATTTAGATAATGATGAATATTATAGTAGTCTAGGAGCGCTTGGTGATGGTGAAGAGAAAGTAAAGTCTGCAAGTCATCCAGAATTTGATTATGAAAATTGTTTTGGAGAAAATGCCAAATATGTAAAGGTTGATTCTGACTATATGGAAGATACTGGTGAATATTGGACTGCTTATGAGATGAATGGAGATGATTATCAATTATATGTTTTAAATGGTGATGGTACTACATCAGAAACTACATTAGAAGAGTTTTTAGAAACAGGAGAAATTAAAAATATTAAAGGATATAATGAAGATGGAGAACCTAGATATGAAACTAAACAAGCTACAATTGATGGAGAGCCTGTAAATGGATATTCTTCAAAAGAAGAAGCTGAAAAAGCTGGATGGGCGTTTGTAAAAAAAGCAAAGGTAGAAAAATTTACAAGTAATACTGCAGATGGTGGAGATAGAATAGATTCTAAAGTATTATGGACTGCTTATACATTTGATTCAAGTGGCTCTGCAAGTGAATGGAAGAGAGTATCAAAAGGAGAAAATTCAGATGTAGATAAATTATATAATATAATTTATGGAGAAGATTCAGAAGGGGAAGAAAACTCTGGAATTTTCTATCAATTAAAACAAACTAATAGTATTACTCAAATAGAAGATGCTCAAAGAGGTCAAACAAACCCATTAGTTAAATATTTATTCAAATATAGGAAATTTTATATTTATGATGGTGGAGAAGATAGAGGGTTAGCTATAGAGCATGATAAGCAAAGAGTTTTATATGGATATGATGACTATGTTTCTAAAAATTATGATTATGATAACAAATATTATAATAATAAAGTTTTAGCAGATCCAAAATCATTTAGAGAAACTGGATATGAAGAGTATACTGGTGATAATTTCTATCACTTTATAGGCTTACTTGGCGATAATGGACTTATTTGTCGACTTTATAGTAAAGATGGTGAAATAATTGGTTGGAATGCGACAAAAAATTTAATTATAAAAGATTTAAATAATTTTGGTAGAGGAGCTATAAGAGAATCATATTCTTGGGCAACTGATAGTGAGCAAATTTCTAATGAAGATTTAGCAACACAGTGGCTTGATTGGCAGTTAGATATGTTATATATGAATAGATTTGGTGTAAATATTCAAGATTACTATGGTGGCTCAGAAAATGGTGTACCAAACGATTTGCTTAAATTAACATTTGACCCTAGAGATCCAGATTTAATTAGTACTGTTGAAATTACTAAAAACTCATTAAGTGTATTTTCAATATTAGAAAATACAGGAACTTTAGATGCAGATTATGCATATAGAGATTTTAAAGAATTAATTGTTGAATTAGATTATTTTGATAAAGAAGAATTATCAGAAAAAGTTCCTTCAATATTTACATGGATTTTACCTGAGCATAATCCTATTTCAGGATGGCCAGTAAGACCTTATGATAAAGCTGATGTAGATTATGGAACATTGATACATTCAGAAGCAACTTATAATGCTTTAGATAGTTATACTTCAAGAAAGACAACAGAAGAAATTATTGAATCAACTGAAGAAACAGAAGAAACTGGTGATGGAGAGGAAGATACTGATGCTACTCCAGAAGCAATAGAGCCAGAAGAATTGGAAGAGGCGGAAGAAACTCCAGTTGAAGGAAATGGTAGTACTAGTTCTGGAAAAATTGATACATCAAAGATATTTTGGATAGGTGATTCTTGGGTAGTAGGATTAGGAAGTAGTGGAGTTGCAGATTTGGAAGCTGAACCAGTAATAGGTGGAAATTCTGTAATGTCAGGTTATTTCTTTGCTAAAGGTTCACAAGATGCTAGCTGGGCTTTAGATAATTATTCAGCATTAAAAAGTCAAATTGAAAGTAAAAGTCCTAGTGCGTTAGTTATACATTTTGGCTTGAATAACACAAATTCGTATGGAAAAACTCAAGAATTAATTGAAAAATTACATAGTGATTTTCCTAATATTCCTATAAATATGTTAAAAATATCACATGTTGCATCAACTTATCGAACAGAATGGTATACAGCAGATGAATTAAATAGTAAAATTGATGAGTATAACTCACAAATGAGTTCTTGGTGTTCAGGAAAAGATTATGTTACATTTATTGAGGGAACTACAAATAATATTGTTGGTGATGATGGATATTTAATGGAAAGCTATGCTACTAGTGATGGATTGCATATGAGTGGAGAAGGATATGAAGTATGGTATAATGGTATTATAGAAGGACTTGGAAATACATCAAGTAGTGGTTCATCACAATTAGCTAAATTTAAAGGATATAAGGCTGGGGAATTAGTTTCATCTCCTGTAACTGGTAAGATTTTAGAAGTTGGTACACATGAAAGAATGAATCTTTATACTCAACAAATGGAAACAGTTGATTATATTGTTATAGAAGTTGCAAATAATGAAGAATATTTTCAATCATCAATGTTTGATGGATATGATTATGAAACAACATCTGAAGGGTATGAAACTCCAGAGTCAGCATTAAATCTATTCTATGATGAATATGAAAATGTTTGTGCTGGATATACTATAATGATAGATGGAATTGATGTAGATTTGAGTTTGACAAGTAGTGATTCAGGAAGTCCTGATTTAGAGCCTAATGAAGGTGAGGAATTAGAGGAATCTGAAGAACCAGAAGAGTCTGAAGAGACAGCAGGCAATAGTTCACAAAATAGTATAAATGGTTCTTATAAGAAAAGGACAGAGGAAGAACTTCGTGGATACGCACTATATAATTCAGAAGAGTGGAAAAAATTAATTGATAAAGAACAAGCTAAAGAAGATGCTCCATGTTTTATAAATTATGGAGAATCAAGTGCATATCCAAAGCCAGAAGATAATTATAAAGCAGAAGATGGCTTAAAAGGATATTACATAAAAGAAGGAAAATATATAGGAAAAACAATTGAAGGTACAGAAGCTACTAAAACAGAAATTCCAGAAGAGTTAGAAACATCAGACGTAGAAGTATCAGATACAGAAAGATCAGATATAGAAACTTCAAATGATTCAATTGAAAAATTAACATATACATATTATGATTATGAAGGTCCAGCTGACTACATTAGAATAATAATTAAAGATCTTGACTATGCTATTGTTGATAATGTAGAAGACTTCTTTGATATTGCAGATGTGGCTGGAAATTCTACTACAGAAGCATTTACAGGTGATTATTCAGAAGAATTTTTGTATTGGATGTTAGTATTATGTGAAGGATTATCACAAGATGAAGTTAAACAGGGATATTCAGTGGCTAAAGATATTGGTGATGGTACAGTAACAGTTGCTATGGGTGTTACAAATCACTGTAATCAATATTTCTGGAATTTAGGTTATGGCGAATATATGCATGGAAGTCATGTTGGAAATACAGGTATGAATGTAGGAGATCATGTTCCTCTAGATGTAATTAGAGATATTGCAATAGCATTTATAGATGATAAAGTAAAATCAATTGAACAAGTATTTCCAGGAATTAAGTTTGACGAATATCAAATAGCTTCTATCTTATCTGTAATGTATAATTTCGGTTCAGTGCCAAACTCATTACAAGAGGCAATAAAAGGTGGAGATGAGGCTAATATAAGAAGTACATGGGAAAATTTAGGAAGTTCACAATTTGACCAATATCCAGGTTTAGCTAAGAGAAGAAAAGCAGAAAGTATTATGTTTTTAGATAAAAAATGGACTGCTCTTTCTAGTGGAGCAGAATTACAATTTAGCTCAAATACACCATTCTCTGACTACTTTTCAGGTAAGAACTTTAATGTAGCAAGTGAATAATAGGAAGTGAGGATAATATGGGGCAAAAGATAAAGAGTGAAAACAAAAGAAATAAAAAACTTAAAATAGCAATTAAAATACTGATTATTGTATTAGTTATTGCAATAGTTGCATTTGCTATATATTTAATATTATATGATAAGCCTGCATCAGCGGATGAATTACCAGATTGGGAGGCTGCTGAACAACGTACTAGAGAATATCTTTCAGATAAGATAATTCCTCAGCATATATATGATTTTACTAAAGAATATACAGGTGAATTAGATAGAAATATTTTATATGAGCATTTATATACCCTTTCAAAATATTTACCTGATTTATGTGAAGATTTAAAGAGAAATGATGCAAAAAGTTATTATGCAAAAAACAAACAAGAAATTAAAAAATATCTTGAAATTGAAAATGAAGAAGATTTTATAAAATTTTCAGAATTTTGTGAAGAAAATGATGTTTCAGGATTAAATATTGAATATTGTGCATATCATAAAGAAAGTGCGGATTTAAAAGGAAAATATACAAATGTATTAATGGATTTTAAATATGAAGGTATGGATGCAATAACAATTACTTTAGGAATTATAAATAAGCCTATAACAAATAGTGCTGAAGTTAAGGTAGTACCTTAAAAAACAAATCTCCGAGTTAATCTCGGAGATTTGTTTTTATAGAACCATTCCTAGAACTAAAATTCCTATATTATCACGATAGATTTCATCAAATTGAGAAATTGGAAGAGGATTTTGACCTTCTCCAGCTTCTATTGTAAAACCTGGTTTTGAATAGTTTTGAATAAACCAGTCTTTATAACCAGCAAAACTTGAATTATAGGGTGTATCTGCAATAGCATATCCAGATACTTCACTAAAAGCTCTTGCAATATTTTTACTGATTTCAGGTGTATAGTCTTGAAATTGCCAGTAAATTTCTTTACCTTGAGTATGATAACTAATAACTAAACTAAAATTAGATGAGAGAGTAAAGTTATAAACTGATATTGCTTCTGGCGCTGTAAGTGGACCAGGCCCTACATAATCTCTTGGAGCTGGTTTATTATAGCCTTGTGAGAATTTTATTTCTTTTGCTTGCTCCCAATCAGCAGGGAATTGTAAGTTTAAATCTGTTCCAACTATATTTGCTTTCCATCCGTTTGGGTATGGAATATCTGGAAAATTGTCAGAAATTATTTTTGTATTTTTGATAATTTGAGAGTTTACAGGATAATTTCCTGTAACTAAATCAACACCATCTGGATTTACCATTGGAACGAGATATAAAGATGTTTTTTCAAATAAATATTTTGCTGGATAGCCAAATACATTTAAATTATTCACGTAAGCTTTGCATAAAATTTCAAGAAATTTCATAAGTAAAACGCTAGTTATCCATTCGTTTGCGTGAAAACTTGCATTGTAAAAAACTTCTTTTTTTCCATTTCCAAATTTGATATATCTAAGTGGTTTTCCTAAAACGCTTTGCCCAATTGTTCCAAATTCTAAAAAAGGATATATTGCTTGCATTGAAAGAATATTAAGGTCTAGAAAGTCAGATGTGTAGCTAATGTTTGTAGGAACAATTCCACTAAATGGAATAGTTATAGTATCGCCAATTTTTAATTCTGTTGCTACTAAGTCTGGGTTTGCGGTAAGTATAGCATTGACTGTTGTAGAGAAAGTGTTGGCTAAATTCCATAATGTGTCTCCAGATTTTATTGTATAACCTGTATAACCATTGATGTATGGCATTAGGGCATTCCAAGTTAGTGGACCGACAATTCCATCAGGATTTAGTCCAAATTCTCTTTGGAAATTTTTTACAGAATTTTCTGTAAGTTTTCCAAAAATTCCATCGATAGTTGATGAAAAAAATCCTATTTTTTTAAGTGTACTTTGAAGAAGCTCTACCCAAGGGCCTCTTGAATTTAATTTTAAAGTTTCCATTTTTACCTCCTAAAAAATAATATGAAATTAATAAAATTTTAGTTAATAATTGACGAAAAAAGAAAAAATATGATAAACTTGATTTATAATGAAAAATGTAGTATAATAAAGTAGATTATGTAAATTGATTTGAAACTAAGGAGGATTTTATTTTGAATATTAAAGTAACAGTTGATTATGCAAATGGATGCTATAACGTTACAGGACTTCATAATAAAGATGTGTGTATTTGGCAATGGCCTATAAATGATGGTCGTAAAAAAATAAAAATTAGTGATATTAGAAAAGGATTAAAAGATCAAATCCATATTCTAAATTATAAAGCAAAAGGAGAAGAACATTATTCTTTTAAAGCTGTTAAAGATGTTGATCCACTATTGTATAGAGCTTTAACTAGTTGGGATAGATCAAATAAGACCAACTATGCAATAGAATATCTTAAGGCTGTTACTAAAGATTATAAGATTGAGAGACCTGCTGGATTACCTTTATCTATGTACAAAGATAAATTAAAATGTGCTAGGCTTGAATACTTAGAAAAAGCAGGAATAGATGTTTCTTATAATGTAGCATTAGTAAATACAGATGAAAGGTTGAGCTTTTTTGATAAACTAAGAGGAATATTTTTTGCTAGAAAACAAAGAGAAGTTTTTGGAAATGGAATAAAAGTTAATAGTTCTTTTGCTCTAAAAAATGCATATTATTTAAATGATCCAAATATAGTAATGGATACATTAGAACATGGAGATTCAAGAGAACAAGAACCTCCAGTATCAGAAATTCCGACTCCAATAAAAGAAACTCCGACTCCAAAATCTCCAGCAAAAGAAACTCCGGTTCCAAAATCTCCAGCAAAAGAAACTCCGGTTCCAAAATCTCCAGCAAAAGAAACTCCGGCTCCAAAATCTCCAGAAAAAGAAGTTCCGGCTCCAAAATCTCCAGCAAAAGAAACTCCGGCTCCAAAATCTCCAGAAAAAGAAGTTCCGACTCCAAAATCTCCAGCAAAAGAAACTTCGGCTCCAAAGACTCCAGTAAAAGAAGCTCCGGTTCAACAAGATAAGAAAACTCAAGATGAGCCTAAAAATCAAAAAACTAAAAATTTAACTGGTGGTACAAGAAAAAGTGCAAGAGAAAGAGCTAAAAAATTAAATGAAATAAGAAGACGAAAAGGAAATAAAAGTTCAAAAAAGAAAAGAACTGTAAAAAATCATCCTACTACAAGGAAACATTTAACAAAAAAGCAAAGAGAGCAAGCTAAAAAGAGGAAAATACGTTCAGAGACTCCTCAAGAAAGAAATCGTAGGTTAACAGAAGCAAAAAGGGAAAATCAAAGAAAAATAAAAGAAGCTCATGAGAGAAAAGAAGCTGAAAAGGCGCGAGAAATTGAAAATGATAAAGAACTTAAGAAGGAAGCTGAAAAAGAAGCTAGAGCTCAAAAATTAGCTGATGAAATTACTAGAAATCTAGCAAGAGCAGAAGAAGATGATATTTTAGAAGATTTGCCTCTAAATGAGCCTATTACTGATGGAGAAAATAATAATAATAATAACAATAATAATAACGAGCAAGAAAGCCAAAAACAAAAAAGTGAAAAGAAAAAAGTATTAGTATTAAAAATAAAAAATAAATTAAATGAAACTAAATTTGGAAGAAGAGTAAATGCTGAAATAAGACATTGGACTAGAAAAATTCATAGTGCAAAAGAATCAATAAAAAACTTTAAATTTAAACCAAATCCAAAATTTAAAAAAATATTGATTACTGGAGCAGTATCTGTATTAGGTGTGATTACAATTTTCGCAGCATCTAATGCAATTAAGAACGGAGGATTTATTAATCCTAATCCAAGTTCATCTGTTCCTGGATATACTACTGAAGATCCATATCAAAGTGAAAGTCCAAGTCCAGATCAAGAGCCAAGTAGTAGCCCAGAAGTAACACCTCCAGGGGAACAGCCAAGTGATAGCCCAGAAGCGACATCTCCAGGACAAGAGCAAGATGATGCTTCAGAAACAACACCTCTAGGACAAGAACAAGGTGGCGGTTCAGGAACAACAACTCCGGAACAAGGGCAAGAAACTGGAAAAACTGATGCTGAAAAATTAGAAGAGTTTAGACAGATGGCTTTTGAAGAGTATAAAAAAGCATTCATAATAGGTTCTAAACCAGCTGTTGGAGATATGTTAACAGACCAAATTTATTATGAAAATCCAGATGGAACTGGAAACTTTGGATATTTTGCAGGATATACAGACTATACGATAAGTCATATAAATCTTATAAGTAATAAAGGTTGGGAAACAGTTAGACTAGAAGGTAAATCTTTACAAGATTTGCTATCAGAGCATCCTGAATGTGTAGGATATAATATTCACTTTATAAATGCTAAAACAGGTGGTGGTCTTGGATTTATAACTAAAGATCAATTAGAAGGCTTAATTAAAGAGAAAGTTGATTCTATAATTGAATCAAAGCAACAATCAGATTTAAATTTAGAAGATTTTATGAGATAAAATATAAACACTTTTCTTGAAATATAGAAAAGTGTTTATTATTTTTTAGGGTCAAAAGAAATTAATATAGAACAATAAGAAATAAAATTTATTTACACAATTTTCACAAAAATAACATAAGTAAAAAACAAATTTCTTATAAAATATATAAAAATAATAAGGAGGGCAGTTATGGAAGATATTCAAAAAACTAAGGTTAAAAATTTTATTAGGTTTTATAATGATGAAGAAATTCAATCAATGAATTTTTTATTTGGAAAGAATAATTCAAATACTTGGTTTACACAAGAAGAACTTTCTTTTGCCTGTGATGTCGACTTGTTTAGTAAAGAAAATTTAGAGATTGCCAAAAATACTTGGCTAAATATTAATTTTGAATAATTGTTAAAATAATTAAAAATCTTCTTTTTACTAAAATTATGTGAAATAATTCATATAGTTTTATTAAATGAGAGTTTTTTTAAAATGAGAAAATATGATATATAAAATAAAGGCTAGGCTATGTAAGATTACATAGCTATTTTTATTTTTTAAAATAATTTTAAAAATGTGATTTACAATAAAATTGCTATATGGTATAATTTTAAGTGTAATATTTATGAGGTGAAAAAGAATGAATCAAATTTTAGATTATGGCGTTGGAAATGGTGATAATGGCGGTGGAAAGCCAAAGAAAAATAATAAAAATTATGATAATGGAAATTTTGGTGGCGGAAATAATTTTGGCGGTGGCTCAAATGGTGGTGGAAAACTTCCGATATCAGATAAAATTGTTAAAGTTTTTGCCATTGGAATGGTACTTTTAGCTATTTGTTTGATTATTAGTGGTGTTACAAGTATTATGAACAACAAAGATGAATCTGATAAGGGAAAAAATGCTACTGAACAACATGAAGAAGTGCAAGCAGAGATTTCAGCTGAATTAAATGAAATTTCAGCAAAAGTTAAAATTACTGTGGAAAGTCCAATTATTATTTCTAAAATTATATATAGTTGGGATAAGGGTCATGAAAATATTATATCAGGTGAGAAAAAGACTACTCTTGAAACAGAGATTGTTGCTCCTTATGGAGAACATGTTTTACATGTTCAAGTTACAGATGAGCAAAATAATAAAACAACAAAAGACTTTACGTTTGATTCTCCAACAGGAATAGATACAACTTTACCAAATGTTGTTTTAACTGTAACAGAAAGTAAAAAGTTGTTAATAACAGCTACAGATGATACTTCTATTGCTTATGTAACATATACTTGGAGTGATGAGAATGGAAATGAAGGGGAAACTATTACTATGACTCCAGAAGAAGAGGGAACTAAAGAATATGAGTTTGAAATAGATATTCCTAGAGGAAAAAATACGATTGTTGTTTATGCGGTTGATGGAAGTGATAGTGCTAATGCAAAAACAGCTTCAAAAGTTTTAGAAGGTGTTACAAAACCTGAAATGACATGGTATTTAACAGATGATGGATCATTATTGCAAATAACATGTACTCATGAAGTTGGAATTAAGAGTATTGTATATACGTTAAATGGCAATAGATCTTCTTGGGATGCTCCAGAAGGTGAAACTTGGCCAGACTTATCATTTGATATTGTATCAGCAGAGGGTAATAATGAATTAGTTTTGACAGTTACTAGTCTAGATGATGAAACTCTTGAATGGTCTCACAACTGGGAATATATTAAAGAGCCAGAACCAGTAGAAGAGCTTCCTATAGATGAGCAAGGAGATGGTGAAGGTACTGATGAAGATGAAGAATTACCAGTAGATTTACAATATGATGAAGAAACAGATGAAGATGTTTTAGGCTCTGACGAAAGAGAAGAAAATAACTAAAGATAGGAGAAGCTTATGCAATACGATATATATATTATTGAAGATGAAGCTGAATTTCTTGATGAGTTAAAAAAGATGTTCAAAAATGATAAAAATTTTCATTTTATAAGTATGACTCCTGATAATATTGATATAGTTTTAAAAAATATACCTTCTATGATTATTATTAATGATAATAATCCACGAGTGACAGCTCTTGAAATTTGCCAAAAGATAAGAACAAATGATGATAATAGCATAACTCCAATTCTTGTTATATCATCTAATTCAGATAATAATTATAGAATAGAAATTTTAAAGTTATCTGTTCAATATTATATTTTGAAACCAATTAATGAAGACTTCTTATATTATACTGTAAAAAATATGATAGATTTTGTCGCTACAAATAGAAGGATAAGCCCTTTAACAGGGCTTCCTGGAAATGTTCAAATTCAAACTGAAATTAAAAAGCGATTATTGAGCAAAGAAGATTTTGCTGTTATTTATTTAGATTTAGATAATTTCAAAGCTTATAATGATGTTTATGGATTTTCAAATGGTGATGAAATTATAAAATTTGCAGCAAAAACAATTGTTAAGCATGTTCATGAGATTCCAGAAGGAGACAACTTTGTTGGGCATATTGGGCGGAGATGATTTTGTTGCTGTAATTAGCAAATATGATTATCCGAAGCTTTGTCAAAATATTATAGATGATTTTGATAGTTTAGTTGTTAATTATTATACAGATGAAGATGTTGAAAGGGGTTTTGTAGAAGTTGCTAATAGAAAGGGAATTATAGAGGAATTTCCTATTGTTACAATATCTATTGGTGTCGTAGAGGTTCAAAAAGGAAGTTATACTTCACCTTTGGAAATTGGAGAGGTTAGCGCCCAAGTTAAGCATAAAGCTAAAGAAATTCAAGGAAGTACATATGTTATAAATCATAGAAATTTTAAGAAATAAAAAGCCTTCAGTTTAACTGAAGGTTTTTTTATGAATTTGTTAAAATTACGTCTTCTACGCAATCGCTGACTTGTTCACAAAAATCTATTGCATTTTCAAGACAATTATAAATAGTAGTCCATTTTACTAATTTTATTGCATCAGTTTCGTTTCTATATAAGTCTGTCATTAAGTGTTCATAGGCTTTGTCGCCTTTTTCTTCTAAGTCATTTACTTCAATGATTTTTTCTTTGATTAAATCTGTTCTTTTAAGTTGCTTAAATTCCAAAAACATTTCTTTAACGGCTTTTGTAGATAAAATTAAAGTATCTATTATCTCTTTAACGTTTCCTTTTATTGCTGTAATATTTAAAATTTTTAAGTTAATTATAATTTCATCAATACTATCTTCGATGTCATCTAATTTATGACCTATTTGAGCAATATCTTCTCTATCAATAGGTGGTAAGAAATCTTTAATTAAATAGTTTCTCATATTATGAATAATTTGGTCTGAATCATTTTCTAATTTGTGAACTTCAGTAATTTTATCATCTAATTTTTCAATATCAAAATTCATAAAAATGTCTTCTAGAATTTCTGACGATTTTACAATATAATCAGATATCGAAATAAATTCATCAAAATAATTATAATTATCTTTTTTTCTCATAATTAAATTCCTTTCAATTAAAATATTTTTATAAATAATAATGTTGAAAAATAGCCAATAAGACCACAACCTGGAAATGTGAATATCCAAGTTAAAATCATATTTTTAGCAACTTTCCAATTAACTCTTGAAAGTCCTTTTGCAGCTCCAACTCCCATTATAGCTGTAGTTTTAATATGTGTAGTGCTAAGTGGAATTCCTAATACAGATGAGCCTAAAAGACATAAACTACTTGCAATGTCAGCAGAAGAGCCTTGATATTTTTCAAGTTTAACCATTTTCATACCTACAGTTTTTATTATTTTTCTACCGCCTATAATTGCTCCTAAAGCCATTAGAATAGCGCAATATACAGCAAGCCATACAGGTATTATAAAAGCTGTTTTGTTTCCTGTAGCAAGCATTGTTCCTAACAAAAATACTCCTATAAATTTTTGACCATCTTGAGCTCCATGCATAAATGCCATTGATGCTGCACTTAAAATTTGCAATTTATTAAAAAATTTATTAGTTTTTCGTCTGTCCATATTTTTACAAATTTTTTCAATTAATTTTGTAATTAAAAGACCTGAAATAAAGCCTAAAATGTTAACTAATATAAGACCATATAAAACTTTTTTCCATTCACTAAAATTTATTCCTGAAATTCCATGTTGTAGGGCTATTGCTGCTCCAGAAAGCCCAGCAATAAGAGAATGAGATTCACTTGTAGGAATTCCAAAAAACCATGCAACAACAGACCATATAACGATTGAAACAAGCGCGGAGCCTAAGGCAATGAGCGCATAATGTGTATTTTCTCCAAAATTTACAATGTTAAATATAGTTTCAGCAACAGTTGAGTTAAGAAATGTCATTACCATTATTCCAAGAAAGTCAAAAATTACCGCCATTGAAAGGGCTTTTTTAGGACTTAAGCATCTAGTCGAGATACATGTTGCTATAGAATTTGGAGCATCTGTCCCACCGTTTACAAACATAACTCCAGAGATTAAGATTGTAATAATTAAGAAATTTGGCATACTTATTAAGTTATTTAAAAAATCTATGAAAGTAATTGTCATAATAAATCTCCTATTTTATTAGTAATAAATATATAATATATGTAATATAATTTCAAGAGAACACTATAATTATTTTCTTTTTTATTAAAATTCATAAGTTAGTATAAACTTTTAGTAGGGAAATTTTAGAAAAAAATTGAATAAGAGATACCGATTTGATAGAATATTTTTA
>CANQOG010000011.1 GCA_947625415.1 uncultured Clostridia bacterium | reverse complement strand
AAAGACGGAAAAATGAGAAATGCAGATGTTTTAGATACACAAGGAATATTACGTCTTATTGAATCAATACCAAGTAGTAAAGCAGAACCATTTAAAATGTGGCTAGCTCAAATGGGAAAAGAAAGAATTGATGAAGTATTTGACCCTGAAATTGCAATAAAAAGAGCAATTGATTATTATAGAAATCGAGGCTATTCTGATAAATGGATTGAAGCAAGGTTAAAAGGAATATTGGATAGAAATAAATTAACTGATGTATGGAAAGAAAATGGAATTAAAGATAACTATGAATTTGCAGTATTAACAAATGAAATATATAAAGCTTGGTCAGGCATGAAAGCATCAGAATACAAAAAATATAAAGGAATTAGAAAAGAATCTTTAAGAGATAATATGTCTGATATCGAAGTAGCATTAACTGATTTAGGCGAAATAGCTACTAGAGAATTAGCTAAAGAACACAGACCACTTGGCTTAAAAGCAAATAAGATAGTTGCAAAAGCTGGAGGAGAAGTGGCAAAAACAGCAAGAGATGATTTAGAGAAAAAACTGGGAAAAACAATAATTAGTAAAAAGAATTCATTAAACTATACATATATAGATCAAAAAGTTTTAGAAGAAAAAAATAAACAACATAGTGATAAAAATAATAATAATAATTAATATATAATTTACAATAAAAAGTTAAAAAAAGAAGTATCTGTAAAAATAAAATTGAGGAACTTCTTTTTTTAGTATAAAAAATTAATATTTTTTTGTAAAAATATTGAATATGAAGTAAAAAAATGATACAATACAAATGTTCGTGATACAAAAATGTAGTAAAACATATAAACAATATTTATTTAGAAAAAGTTGATAAAAATTCAACTTGTCAGAATTTCCGACAATTTCAAAAAGAAGGTAATAAAAAAATTGAAAGAAAGGAAGAAGAGTAGATGATTCGAATATTATGTTATGGAGATTCTAATACATGGGGATATATTTCAGGTTCAGACCATCAAAGATATGGAGAAAGTGAAAGATGGACTAAAATATTAGGAAAAAAACTTGGAGCAAATTTTGAAATTATTGAAGAAGGTTTAAATAGTAGAACACTCATATCGAATGATGAAAGGCCAGGAAAAGAAGGAAAAAATGGTTTTCAATATTTAATTCCTTGTTTAGATACACATGATCCAATTGATTTAGTAATTCTTATGCTTGGAACAAATGAATTAAAATCTGTATATCATAGAACATCAAATGATATCGGTAATATGCTGGAAGAGTATTTTGTAAAAACAATATTAGGAAGAAAATCACAAATTAAAAATAGTTATCCTAAATTGTTAATAGTTACACCACCAATAGTAAATGAAGAAGCTAATTATTGTAAGGGAGATAACAAATATGTAGGTGCTACGCAAAAATCTAAAGATTTAGATGCTATTTATAAGAAAATTGCAGAAAAGTATAATTGCTATTTTGTAAGTAACGAAGGGTTAACAACTGGAATTGATGGGGTGCATTTAACAAAAGAAAGTCATGAATTATTAGCAAATAAATTATATAGTAAAATAAAAGAAAATATTTTTTTAGTTTAACCAGTTCAAAATTTAAAAGGGGGTTGGCATACCTGCCAAATAACCTAAAGTTTAAAAAAGCTATGGAAATATAGCTCTAAATTATTGATAATTAGAAAAAGATGGCAAATAAAATCCTTGACAATCATTAAAATTCGTTCTATAATAACTTTTAGACTTACGTTGTATAATCTGTTGGAAATGTTTGACAGTATTTACACTGGAGGTGTATATATGAAATATGTCCTAGGAAGACGGGAAGTTACTGACCAGACAACAAAAATCAGTATAACCGTTAACATGATGGAAAAATGGTATGATGTTAACATTTTTATTCCAAAAGGAACGTTCAAAGATGTGCGTAGTATCAGCTGTTCTAATGGTGCATTTAAGCTCAATCTCGAATCTGTAAGAGAATCTAATGGACCTATTAAAATTGAGCTCAAGAGAAATTATAAATTAGTGAGTTTGGGGTTAGTAGAGAAAAAAGCAGATATTGTGGACATCTCAACAAGAAATGTTAAAGGAACGATTAAATTATACCCTAATTTTTATATCATGCCAGAAAAAAGAGCAACCGTTCAGAACTTAGAAAAAGCTGAATTACTTAAACATTTGCGTATGATGCCTGATAAAAAGCCGAAAACGTCTTCGTCAAAACAGACGCAATATAAGGTTACAAATATCGATTATCCGTATAACGGAGGCAAAGTGTCTCCTAAATAAGTAGTTCACTTTTCCCGCCAGACCTACTGAAGGACTGGCGGGTTTTTAATGTTTGTAGATAAAAGTGTTTACTTTTATAATTATAAATGATAAAATTTATCGCGAATTGTTATAAACAAAGTAGAATTATAAGATTAATATTAAAGGAAAAATAAACGTATGATGGATTTAATAAAAAAAGAAGAAAAAAATAAAACAAATTTTATAAAGTCTATTTTTAAGGCTATTATTGAAATTTTAACTCAACCACTTATTTATGTTTTGATAATTTGTATAATAACTCAATTTAAAATATATGATAATGTTAATAAATATGCTATATGTCCAGATAGTTATAGTTATTTAAAATATTCTCAAAATGCAGATATATTTAAAGGAAAATTAGATAAAACTAGAACGCCAGTATATCCTTATTTTATAAAACTTATAGATACTATAAATGGTAATAAAAATCTTTTTTTAAGCGTATCATTTGTACAAAAATGGCTATTTGTTATAACTTTTCTTTTATTTTATGCTTGTGTTCAAAATTTAACAAAAAATAAGGCGATTATAACTGTTTCAACTTTAATATTTGGAATATCGCCGTATATAATTTTATGGAATGTTTTTATATTAACTGAATCTATATCACTTTTTGAAATTACTGTTTTATCATTATTAACAATCAGATATTTAAAAGCGCCAAAGTATAGTTTAGCGGGAGCTATTGGAGTTATAATATTACTTATGATTTTAACAAGACCAGCATTTATTTATCTTTTACCAATTTATTTATTATTCTGGTTTTTAAAGTTATTGTTTGAAAAGAGAGAAAGAAAATATGCAGTAGTTGGGATTATTTTTTCACTAATATGTTTGGCTGTCATATTAGGCTATTGCAATTTAATGAAACAACAATATGGAAAGTTTGTCTTAACAGATGTTTCTACTACAAATGGAATAGTTACAGCAATTAGCAGTAAAACTTATAAAAATGCTAGTAATAAGAAAATAATAAAAACTATAGATGAGATATTAGAAAAAGACAATAAAGATGTAGAAAACATTGATGATGTATCAGTAATTTATAAAATATTAATTAATAAATATAATGATAAACAATTAAGGGAGTTTGTAAATTCATCACTTAAAACACCAGAGTATTTACAATTTTTACTAAGAAGAACAGTTGAATTAGGAAAATCAAATATTGGTATTAATTATGTTGATAATTTAGATTTAATTTTCGATAAAGATTCTGAAATTATATCTTATAAAGAATTAGGAGATATATCTTTACCAATAACTTTTGGTTTAGTATATTTTTTAATAATTGGTGGAATAATTTATTTAATTTGTAATTTAATTAAAAACAAGAAAATTGATTGGATAGTAGCGTTTTTTACAATATTAATTTTGGCTGGTACATTTACCTCAATTGTTGGAGCATCATTTGAAACTGAAAGATTGTTTTTGGCAACAGTAGTTTTAGTTTTACTATTTATAATATATATAATTAGTAATGCTATAGAAAAATAATAGATTTAAAACCGTGACATACTGTCTCGGTTTTAAATTTTTAGTTAAAAATTTATAAATTTTATATACAAAAATAAAATTTTGATATATAATACATGTAATTATAAAACTAAAGAAGAGAGGTAATTAATGGAAGACTTAGTTGAAAGCATTTTAGACTACGTAAGAGCTGATTATACTGATTATGCTATTATGATTAATGGTGAATGGGGAAGTGGTAAAACTTATTTTTGGAATAATCAAGTTAAAAGAAAAATTGAGTCACTTAATTTAAATGGAAAGAAATATACAACCATTTATATGTCTTTATATGGAATTTCTAACCTTGAAGATATTAGTAAAAAAATTTTTATTGAAACAACGCAACTTATGGACAAAAATCTAAAAAAATATATGGAAACACATGAACAAAGTGTAATTCCTGAATATGCAAAAACTGGATTAGAGATGTCAAATTTTTTTGGCGTTAGTAAAAATGATGACAAAATTGATTATGCTAAATTTTTTGCAACAGATGATAAAGTTCTTTGTTTTGACGATTTAGAGAGAGCAAATGTAGATGTTATTGATATTTTAGGATATATAAATAACTTTGTAGAACATGACCATATAAAAACAATTTTAATTTGTAATGAAAAAGAACTTTCTACAAAATTAAAAAGTTCAAATCTTGAGATGAAAACTTTTATTGCAACATATATTTTAGATAAAGAAAATGGTTTGTTAAATTCAGACAAGCCAATGGTTGAAAAGATAAAAGAAAAAATTGAATATGTTTTTGATAAAGCAAATGATTATGAAAGAATTAAAGAAAAATTAATTGGTGAAACTTTTGAATATGCTCCTAAATTTAATTATATAATTGATGGTCTACTTATGAGATATAGTGGAAATCAAGATTTAATGAAATTTTTAAGGGAACATACTAATCTAATAACATCAACTTTCGTGAAATCTGGAACTAGAAATTTAAGAATTTTAAAACATGCATTAAATGATTTTAGTAAAGTATATGAAGTTGTTAATAAATATTATCCAAATACAAAACTTAGAGTTTTGCAAACAATGCTTATATTTACAATAGCTGTTTCATTTGAAATTAAAGCTGGTAAGATAACTAAAGATAAATTTATTACTATTGATTCAAATGAAGAATACAAGTCAATTTTAGTTTCTTCAAGAGTTTTAATGGATAATCGTCAGTTTTATATTAAAGAATTTGATAATAATTATTATTTTAATTTTAAGTCAGATTATAGATTTTTTAAGTTTATTGAGATATATGTTAGAACTAGAATTTTTGATATGAGAAAATTTAAAATAGATATGGAAAATATCATAAATACTATTGATACAGAAAAACTTCCAGGATATAAGAGATTACTTACTGAAGAATATTGGAAAATTTCTGATGATAAATTCCCAGAAATAGTTTCTGAAGTTATTGGTAATATTAAAGATGGAAGTTTAAAATTAATAGAAATTGTTAAATTATTTGGATATTTTAGCTATTTTAGTAAAAGAAAGTTAATTGATTATGATATTTCAAGCTTAAAGGAAATGTTTTTAGAGTCTATGGATAAAGCTGTAGAACATTCAGAATATGTTGATAATATTGAGGAAGAGCTTTCTAGAATAGGTTTAGATATAGGCGAAGAAATGGATGAAATCGTAAATCGTTTTCATATTTTAAATAATAAACTAGAAGATAAAATGTATAGGGAACAAGCTGAAAATATTTTCAAATGTATACCAATGAGAATGGAAGCATTTTATGATAAATTTTCTGGATTTATGGATAAGCCAATTTTAAATCACTATGATCCATATCAAATGTTTCAAAGGGTTACTTGTGCTAGTAATGAAGATATAATGTTAATCAAGGAAATGCTTGTAGATAGATTTAAGAAAAACACAGAAGCGTTGAAGCCAGAAGCATCTTTTATTAAAAATTTTAAAAGTGTTTTAGATGATTACTGTTCTGGAAAAGAAACGAATATAAAAGTTGTTATGCTTAAAGAGTTTTCAAGGGATTTAGAAGAAATATTAAGTTTATATGATTCTAGTATATATGAAAATTCTAATTCAGAAGATGACATATTAATGAAAATAGAAGATATTTAATTTTATATTATAAAGAGGTAATGTTATGGAAGAGAGAAAACATGTAAGTGAAGAGGAAAGAAAAAAAGGAGTTTTAATATTTGTATTAATTGGAATTTTAATTGCAATAATGGTAGTAATTGTTATTATAATGATTCCAAAAGGAAATAATGATGACGAAGAGCAATATCTTAGCTCTAAAGTAACTGAAAAAGTTACTAAAAATTCTGTATCAAAGTCAAATGAAGTTAAAAGAGATAAAAATAAAGTAAAAATAGAAATAAGTTCTGTAACTGCTCAAAGCGCGTTTATTACAATAACAGATAAAAATGAAAATAAATATGAATGGTATCCAAAATATTCATTACAAGGAAAAATTAAGGGAAAATGGGAAGATTTGCAAATTAAGGGATATGAAAATATGGTATTTTCACAAGATCAACTTCCTACAAAATCAGGAGTTACAACTCAGTCTATAGTTTGGATAGATAAATATGGTGTTTTAGATGAGGGAGAATATAGAGTTGTAAAAGAAGCTAATGGAGTAAAATTTTATGGCGAGTTTGAAGTTGTAGCTGAAGAAGATGAAGATGATACTAAAACAACTGAAGATGATGAATATTCATCAGAAGAAGATATTGAAAACGAAACTGATGTTGAAGAAAATAATATCAAAGAAAATGATAGAGAAGAAATTGATAGCGAGGAAGATGATAGCGAAGAGACTGATACTGATAGTGAAGAAACTAATAATTAGCAGAATTTATTAGAATAAGTATTGTTGATTGCTTAAACCTTGGAAAAACTTGACATTTTGTAAATATTACAATATAATATATATTGTTTTTTTGGAGGAAAAATGATAAATCTGCTTTTGTGTGGAAATAAAAAAGTATTTGATGGTGTACTTACGCTATTAATTTCAATTTTAAATAGAACAAAGGAATCTTTAAATTGCTATGTATTTACAATGGATAAATCTGAGCTAAAAAAAGAATTTGTTCCAATTGATGATGAACAAATAGAGTTTCTAAATAAAATTGTAAAAGAAAAAAGTTTAAAAAGCAATGTTACCAAAATTGATGTTACTGAGCTTTATAATAGAGAGTTTAAAGGTTCAAAAAATGAAACTGCATATTGTACGCCATATACTTTATTAAGATTATTAATTGATTTAGTTCCTAATATTCCAGATAAAATTCTATATTTAGATGTTGATATGATGGTTGGTGGAGATTTAAACAATCTATTTAATATTGATATAGAAGAATATGAATATGCTGCAGTTAAAGAAAAATATGGCTGTTGGTTTATTAGACCTGATTACATAAATGCTGGAATGCTTTTAATTAATATGAAAAAATCACGCGAAAACAAATTATTTGAAAAAGCTAGAAAATTAATTAAAACAAAAAAGTTACTTTTTGCTGATCAAGATGCTTTATTTTGGTCAACAACAAAAAAGAAAATTATTCCTAGAATATATAATGAACAATCAGATTTTAATAGAAAAGATACAATAGTTTGTCATTTCTGTAAAAGACTTCTATGGCTTCCATATCCTCATACAGAGAATTTTAAACAATGGAATGTAGAAGAAATACATAAAGTTTTGAAATGTTATTCTTATGATAGTGATTTAAATGAATATTTAAAATTTAAAGAAGAATTCGAAGAAAGAAAAGGAAAGGTAAAAATAGAAAGTTAAATATGAATAGGCCAAATATTCCAGTTTTTTTTGCTGTTGATGATAATTATGTTCCATTTTTAGCTGTTGCTTTAGAATCGTTAGTAGCAAAAATATCAGATAAAAATTTTTATGAGATAAGAGTTTTATATACTCATTTAAGCGATGAACATAAAAAACCTTTAAAAAAGTATGAAAGAGAAAATTTAACAATAGAATTTGTTGATTTAAATGAAAAAATTGATAGAATAGCTAACAAGCTATATACAAGAGATTATTTTTCAATGACTACATATTATAGATTGTTTTTACCAGATTTGTATCCAACATTAACAAAAGTTCTATATTTAGATTCAGATATAGTCTTATTAGATGATGTTGCTAATCTTTTTAATATTGATTTAGGAACAAATTTGGTTGGAGCAATTCCAGATGGGGCTGTTGCTTCTGTAAAGGAATTTCAAGATTATGTTGAACTTGTTGTTGGATTAAAAGATTATCATAATTATTTTAATGCAGGAATTTTACTTATGAATTTAGAAGAACTTAGAAATTATAGATTTCAAGTTAAATTTATGTATTTATTAGATACAATTAAATTTAAAGTGGCTCAAGACCAAGATTATTTAAATCGTCTTTGCAAAGGCAGAGTGACAATAATAGATAATTGTTGGAATACTATGCCTGGAGCTGATCCAGATAAGAGACACAAAAACCCAAAACTTATTCATTATAATTTAAGTAATAAGCCTTGGCATTTAGATAATATTCCTTATGAAGAATATTTTTGGGATTTTGCTTGGCAAACTGATTTTTATGATGAAATTAGAAAAATTAAAGATAATTATTCAGAAGAACAAAGACAAGAAGATATCCAAACAGGTATAAGACTTGTAAGCCTTGCTGCTAAAGAAGCAGACTGCATAGGTGATGATAGAAAATAGAGGTAAAAATGGGGATTTCAAAACATGAGGAGAGAGTTAATTTATTAAAAAAAGTAGAGCAATATGAAAAAGATGGAAGATTTGATGAAGATACTAATCTTGACCCACCAGCTCCTGTTCTTGAACCAGATGATATTGACTATTTAAGAGAAAAAGTAACAAGTAAATGGGTTAAAACTCCTGTTGCAATGTTTTTAGGAAAACTATATTTTAAAAATTCAGCTAAAGAGAAACAAGTTATTATTAAAGATGTATATGGTTTAGAAAATCTTGAAAATGTTGAAACAGGTGGAATAATTACTTCTAACCATTTTAATCCATTTGAAGCTTTTGCTGTAGAAAAAGTTTTTTTAGAATCAAAACATGGCAAGAAACATAAGCTTTATGCAGTAATTAGAGAAGGAAATTATACTAATTTTCCAGGAATATATGGATTTTTATTTAAAAACTGTAATACACTTCCTTTAAGTTCAAATCATCAAACAATGAAAAAGTTTTATGAAGCTGTTAAAACTTTGCTTAATCGTAAAGATTTTATATTGATTTACCCTGAACAAAGTATGTGGTGGAATTACAGAAAACCAAAGCCATTAAAAGATGGAGCATTTAGGTTTGCTTGTCGTCATGATGTTCCAATTATTCCATTTTTTATTACAACAAAAGAAACTGAAATTATGGATGATGCTGATTTTCCAATTTTGGAATATTATATTCATATTGGAAAGCCAATTTACAAAGATAAAAAATTAACAGATAAAGAAAATATACAAAACATGAGAAAAGAAAACTTTTTGGTTTGGAAAAAAGTTTATGAAAATTTTTATAATATACCATTAGAATATACTTGCGATAAAAATAAACTTCCTGATTATATACTAGAAATTTTGGAAAATAAGGATATTTAAAATGGAACAAAAAATTATTTATTATAAAGATGAATTAAATGATGAATTTTCAGATGCTAAAATTGTTCCAAGGAAGATTGATGAGAAATATAAATATTTTCACAGAAATCCTTTTTGGAAAATTTTGGCTTTTTTATTTAATCTAATAGTTCTTCCAATAAAGTTTATTTATCCTAAAGTAAAATTTAGAATTAAATATATTGGAAAAGAAAAGTTAAGAAAATATAAGAAAACAGGGTATTTTGTATATGTAAATCATACCCAAGCTTTTGCTGATACATTTATTCCTAGTAATCCAATATTTCCGAAAAGAAATTATATAATTGTAAATCCTGAAAATGTTTCAATGCCTATTTTAGGAAATTGTGTTCAAATGCTTGGAGCAATTCCTATTCCAAGTAATAAAGAAGCAATGAAAAATTTTTTAGATAAAATTAATAAAGTTGTAAAAGCTAAAAATGCTATAACGATTTATCCTGAAGCGCATATTTGGCCATATTATACAAAAATTAGACCTTTTAAAGCTGTATCATTTAAGTATCCAGTCGAATTAGAAGTTCCAACTTTTTGTATGACAAATACATATATTAAAAGGGGAAAATCTAATAAAATAAATATTGTTACATATATAGATGGTCCTTTTTTCCCAAATGAAAATTTAGAAAGCAAACAAGAGCAGAAAAAAGACTTAAGAGATAGAGTTTATGAACAAATGGTAAAAAGAAGCGAAAATAGTAATATTGAGCAGATTAAGTATATTTTTAAGAAATAAGGTGTATTTTAAGATGCAGAAAGTTTTGTTAATTGTTAATCCAAAAGCTGGAAAAGCTAAATCCAAAAAGTATATTGAAAATATTTTGATTAATCTAAGAAATTTAGGTTATAAAGTTGACCTTGAAATAACAACTATTGAAAGAAATGCTCAAAAGATAATAGAAGAGCATAAACTAGAAGATGATGAAATATTAATTATTTGGGGAGGAGATGGAACTCTTAATGAAACATTGAGAGGTTTACAATCTTCTGAACAAAATGCTAAAATTGCTTTTATACCTAAAGGAACAACAAATGATTTTGGTCATTCTTTAAGAGTTCCTTTTGATGGGTTAGCTGTTTCTAAGAATATAAATAATTATATTAAAAAAGAAATAGATATGGGAACTATTGATGATTTGCCATTTAATTATGTTGTAAGTTTTGGGCTATTTTCAAAAGCTTCTTATCAAACAAGTAGAAAATGGAAAAATAGAGTTGGAAAGCCAGCTTATTATATAAATGGATTTAAAGAGCTTTTTAATTTTAAACCTTATAAAGTAAAAATAACTTTAGATGATGACCAAGTGATTGAGGATGAATTTATATATGGAAGTGTTAGTAATTCTAAATATATGGGAGGTTTTCCAGTATTTAGAAAACAAATTGTAAATTTAAATGATGGGAAATTTGAAGTTTTACTTGCTAAAAAACCTAAAAATTTTTTCTCAACAATTACAGTCGTTTTAAAAATTCTAACTGGAAACTTAAATGATGCTCATATTACTTTTTTACAAGCTTCTAATGTAAAAGCTGAATTTCCTTATCAAATGGATTTAGCTGTAGATGGTGAATATGGTGGCAAAAGAGAAAAAATTGAAATAAAAAATCATCAAAAGAAAACTATATATTTAGTACCATAAAAAATCCTCCGATTTTGTTTTTTCGGAGGATTTTTTATATTCAATAATGTATTCGAATTTTGTATGGAAAATTAATTTTAGATATGATATACTATAATATATAATTGAAAGGATTTATATTATGATAGAAAACCAAGATGTTGAATTTAAAAAAATATGGAAAGATGAGTATTTAAAATGGATTTGTGGAATGGCAAATTCTAATGGTGGAATTATATACATTGGAAAAGATGATGAGGGAAAAACGATAGGTTTAGATAATGCAATAAAATTGGTAAAGGAAATCCCTAACAAAACTAAAGATACAATGGGAATATTACCTGAAGTTAAGTTAGTTAAAGAAGATAATGGTAAAGTATATCTAAAAATAAAAGTCGATAAATATCCTTCTCCTGTAAGTTGTAAAGGAAAATTTTATTTAAGAAGTGGAAGCAATAATCATGAAGTTACAGGTAGTGAACTTGATAAATTTATATTAGATAGAATTGGTCTTCGTTGGGAGAATTTACCAGTAAAAGATGCTACATTTGAAGATTTAAGTCAAGATGCGTTTAAATTATTTAGAGAAAAATCAGTAAAAAGTGGAAGATTAAAACCAGAAGATGTTGAAGTTGATGATGAGATTTTACTTAGAAATTTAGGATTATATGATGGTAATTATTTAAATAAAGCAGCTTTATTATTATTTGGGAAAGAGCCTAATAAGTGGTGTGTAGGTTCATATATAAAAATAGGATTTTTTGAAGATAATGATGCCGATTTGAGATATCAAGATGAAATATATGGTCCATTATTATTACAAATAGATAAGACAATAGATTTAATGTATTTTAAATATTTGAAAGCTCTTATTCACTATGAAGGTATTCAAAGGATTGATGAATATATTTTTCCGGTAAATCGGATTTAGAGAAATTTTATTAAATAGTATAAATCATAAGCAATATGAGGAAAATAATCCAATTCAAATAAGTGTTTATAATGATAAGATATATGTGTGGAATGATGGAAAATTTCCAAAAGAATTAACATCAAGAAATTTATATGAAAAACATCATTCAAAACCATATAATCCTTTAATAGCTCAAACTTTTTTTAAAGCAGGTTTTATTGAAGCGTGGGGAAGAGGATTTGAAAAAATAAAAGAAGAATGCAATAAATTTAAAACTCCACTTCCAGAGATAGAAATAAATGATACTGGAGTAATGATTAAATGTCTTCCATCTAAGGCGTATATAGATTCACTAAGTAAAATGCAAAACTTACAATTAAATATAAGACTTAAAAATAGTACAAGTAATAATGTCGGTAATAATGTCGGTAATAATGTCGGTATAAATGAAACTCAGAAAAAAATATTGGAAGTTATTGCAAATGATTCTAGTATAACTCAAAATGATATTGCTATAAAACTAGGAATAAGTAAAAGAACAATAGAAAGAAATATTAGTATTTTAAAAGAAAACAAAATACTTGAAAGAAGTGGTAATAATAAAAAAGGAATTTGGAAAATAATAAGATAAGTAAAAGAGCTATGAGAAAACATAGCTCTTTTATTATATTCATAATAGTATAGGTTGAATTTGTTTTCTATCTAAAGCTTCTTCGAGCGTTTTCTTAATATAAGTAGGATCAAATACTATAGAACGTGGTTTTGTTATAGGGTTATCTTGTTTCATAGGGACAAAATAGAAATGCTTTCTATTTAGTAGTTTTCCAATAGATTCTGCATTTCCGTGATAAAGCATTGTTTGTTGATACAGCAATGACAACAGGACGTTCTCGCCTTAGAATAGATTTTATAGCCATTGTTACGGGAGTATCATTAACATCATCAGCAAGCTTTGCAATAGTGTTTCCGTGAACAGGGAGCAACTATCATAATATCTAACAAGTCTTTAGGTCCAATAGGTTCAGCGCCTTGAATAGTATGAATAATTGGATGTTCAGCAATTCGTTCAATTTTGCTTCTAAAATATTCGGCAGTTCCAAATTTTGTATCTAAATTATAACTATTATAAGACATTATAGGGAAGACTTGGGCTTTTTCTTCTTTAACAAGCTTTTCCATTTGAAGTATACTTGATTCAAATGTACAAAATGAACCAGTGAAGCAGTATCCAATTCTTTTGTTTTTAAGTTCCAAATAAACACCTCCTTTACATAATATATTTTATGAATTAAAATTTCAAATGGTCAAAGTTGAAATTTTTTTTGAAATATGATATAAAAGAAAAATAGTTTTGTGGAGGAGTATAATGAAAAAAGCCCTTAAATTGATTTTGATTTTTATATTTATTATTGGAATTATAGCAATTTATAGTTTTCTACTTTTAATGTATGGTCCAAAAAATAATTTTAGGGACTGGCTTATTACAACAGCATTGCAAACTAGAAATCATAAGTATTTGGCAACTTTTTTTTATGATGATGAAACTATAAATGATAGCTTAAATAGAAATTATATTAAAGCATTTACAGTTAATAGTAATTTAGAAGAAATTAATTTTATTGATTATTCTCAAGTTGAAAATATTGACTTTGAAAATGAATATGAAAGACAAATTTTAAGTAAAGATAAAAATAATAATGATTATAAAATTATAAAAATTACTGGTGAAAAATATGATGGATATCTTGCTGTAATATATGAGCCCGAACGAGTTAAGCTTGCTATTACAAAGTATTTTGGAAAAGATGGTCAGTATTTAACTAAACTTTCTGAACAAAATGATGCTTTAGTTGCAGTAACAGGTGGAGGTTTTATTGACCCAATTGGAAATGGAACAGGCGGAGAGCCGTTAGGAATTACAATAATAGATGGAAAATTAATTCATGAAACAATTTATAATAGAGAAGTAATGCAAGGTGGTCTTGTCGGAATTACTTATGATAATAAACTTTATTTAGGTGATATTACTAGTAAAGAAGCATTAGATATGGGAATAAGAGATTCTGTTTCGTTTGGACCTTACTTAATTGTTAATGGTGTAGAGGCTGATACTTTTGGAATTGCTGGTGGGCGTTCTCCTAGAACAGCTATTGGTCAAAGAAAAGATGGAATATTTTTGTTTTTAGTTTTAGATGGTGATAGAACATTAGGAAGAGGAGCAACATATCAAGATATTATAGAGATTATGAAAAACTATGGAGCATATAATGCAAGTTCTTTAGATGGTGGAAGTTCAGCTGGAATGACTGTAAAAAATGAACTTATAAATAATCCTATAAGTGAGAGTGGAAAATATAGAACAAGACCAATTTCAACAGCTTTTATACTTAAAGCTGATAAAGAAGATAATGGGGATTTTACAGCTATTAAAGATAAGTTTTAGAGGAGGAAAATGAAATGTATGTTGAGCATAATTTTTATGTTGGATTTAGAGATGTTGACTATAAGAATAATTTAAAAATAAAATCTGCTTTAAGTTATTTAGAAGATATTGCTGGAATACACTCAAATATTGCAGGATTTGGGCTTTTAGATATTCCCAAAATAAAGAAAACATGGGTTTTAATAAATTGGAAACTAGAGTTTTTTAGAAGACCAAAATATTCAGAAAATTTAAAAGTTAAAACTTGGTCAAATGGAGTTGATAAAATCTATGCTCTTCGTGATTTCTATATTTATGATGAGAATGGTGAAACTGTTGCTAGAGCTACTTCAAAATGGGTTTTAATTGATTTAGAAAGTAATTCAATTACAAAGCCAACAGATGTTATAATGAATTTATATACAACAGAGCCTGATAAAGTTTTTGAGAATAAAGTTGAAAAATTAAAAGAACCAGAAAAGTATGAAGCTTCAACAGTTGTAAAAATAACTAAAGATATGATTGATGCAAATGGACATGTTCATAATATAAATTACATTGATTTTGCAACACAGGTTATGCCGTTAGAGGTAATGCAAAATGCTAGGAAAATTGATGTTCTTTACAAAAAGGAAATAAGAAATGTAGAAAATATAAAAGCCTTTTATGGGAAAGATGAAGAATATAATTATTGTGTAATTAAATCAGAAGATGAACAGATAGTTCATGCAATTATTAGATTAGAATAAGATAAAAAAATGTGAAATGCTATAATTTAGAAGAAAACCCTCCTTGCAAGACAAAATGTTTAACAAGGAGGATTTATTTTATAAATCTGCAAGCGGATTTTTTTCAACTGCAGTTCTAATTTGCTCATTATCAACGTGAGTATAAATTTGGGTTGTTGCAATTGATTCATGCCCTAAAAGTTCTTGTAGAGCTCTAATATCAACATCTCCATATTTATACATTAAAGTTGCCGCTGTATGACGAAGTTTATGAACAGAATATTTATTTGGATCAATTCCAGCTAAACTTAATTCTTGTTTAACTATATACTGAACTGTTCTATTACTAATACGTTTTTTTTGCTCACTTAAGAATAAAGCATTTCTAGCATCATCACCTCTTACACCGTCGTGTGGTCTAATTTGAAGATAAGCTTTAATAGCTTTTTGACAAGCATTATTTAAATAGACAGCGCGTTCTTTATTGCCTTTACCAATAACATTTAGTTTATTATCTTCAAAACTAATATCATTTATATTTATTCCAACAAGCTCTGATAAACGCATTCCACAATTTAAAAATAGTGTGATTATTGCATAATTTCTAGTAGAATTATCATGATTTCCATGTATATTGGCCTGAGGCTCACTTGCTGTTGCAATAAGCTTTTTTGACTGTTCTAAACTTAAATATTTTGGAAGACGTTTTTCTTGTTTAGGATTTTCTAAATCTTGAGCAGGATTTGTAGAAATCTTTTTGGTTTTATTACATAGATAGTGAAAAAAGATTCTTATTGTTGAAGCTTTCCTAGCAAGAGTAGCAGGTTTTGAATTATATGTGTCTTTAAGATATGATAAAAAAGCATAAATATCTTCTGGTACAATTTTTTCTATAGTTTTTAAGTCCATATCATCTATTTTTATTGTTTTAATTTCTTTTTTATCTCTTACATCTGTCATTCTAAATCTGAATTTTATGAATTTTAAAAAATGAGCTATATCATAATTATATTCTTTAATAGAATTTGGTGATTTATTCAAAGCTGTATTTGAAAAGTCGAGAAAATCATTTAAAAAAATTGGATTATTTATTGGATCTATCATTTGAAAGTTCTCCTTTATTAAAATTCTTAATGAAATATTATCACTAATTTAAAAAAAATGAAATAGATTTTGAAAATTTTGTGCAAAGTTCAAATATATTGTATTAATAAAAATTTTATGGGAAAAATTGTATTTAGAGGTGGTAATATGAATATAAATTTAATTAGTGATTTTATAGAAGAGAAAGATATTGTTGCTTTAGTAACTCCGTTTGGAAGCACTGAATCAGAGGAAAATTTAGTTTTTCCAGAAGAGCTTGCGGTAAAAGATATTTTATTAAAAAAAGGAATTGTTGTAATTACAAGATTTGAAGAACTTGCAGAGGTTTTACAGAGAATTAATCCCAAAATTGTTATAACAGATTCTCTAATTTTTGATGAAGTAAAAAATGTAGTTCCAAAAGAAATTAATTTTACTTCATTTTCTATTTTAATGGCAAAATATAAGGGCTTTTTAAATTTTGCTATAAATGGAGTTAAGATTTTAGACAATATAAAAGATGAAGCAAAAATTTTGATAGCTGAAGGAAATATTCTGTCAAAGCAATATGAAGAAATTTCAAAAGAAAAAATACCAAGACTAGTTAAAGAATATACAAAGAAAAATATCGAATTTGAATGGGTAAAAGAAAATGATTTTCCTACTAGCTTAACTCAATTTGATTTAATTATACAATGTAGTGGTTGTAGATTAAGTAAAGAGGAAATTGAGTCAAGAGTAAATATGGCAAAATTTCAAGAAGTTCCTTTTACAAATTATGGAACAGTGATTGCTTATACACAAGGAGATTTAAAAAGATGTGTAAAATGGTTAGGCTTTAATATATAATCAAATAACACTAGTTATTGTTAAAACTGGTGTTTTTTTAATATTTTATTGAAATCTATGATAAAAAGGTATATACTTGTTTACGATAAAGTGAAATTATAATATGGAAAAATTTTTGAAAGAATAATAAGAAAATGAGTAATAGAAAGAAAATTAAGATTTTAAAAGTAATATTATTAATTATTGCAATAGGACTTATTGTAGGAATTACAATGAAAATGATTCCAATTATTAAAGAACTTTTAACTGAAAATCGGAAAAACTGAATATAAGGAAAAAGTTCAAAAAGCTGGAGTAGGTGGAGTTTTTATGATAATTGGTTTGGAGATTTTAAAAGTGTTTTTGGCTTTTATTCCAGGGGAACCAATTGAAGTAGTGTCTCGGAATGTGTTATGGAAAGATATGGGGAACTTTTATAATAATGATGTCTGCTGCTATTGCTACTACAATAATTTATTGTTTAGTTAGAATATTTGGAAGAAAATTTGTATATAATTTTTTAAGTCCAGAAAAAATTGAAAAGTTTGAAAATATGAAATTTTTAAAAAATGAAAAAAGACTTGAAATTGTATTATTAGTTTTATTTGTATCACCATTTATTCCAAAAGATGTTTTGATATATTTAGCAGGTCTCTTACCAATAAATCCAATAAATTTTTTGTTTATATCAATACTTGGAAGATTTCCTTCAGTATTTTCATCAACTTTTGCTGGAGAAACTTTAGCAAAAGGAAATTGGAGAGTAACAATTTTAATTTATGTAGTTACTTATGTTATAATTTTTGGACTTTTATTAATAGGAAGACTATTTGTTAAAAAGGAAAAAAACAATGTAAAAAATGCTTGATAAAAAGTTTTCTATGATATAGAATAAAAACAAATTAATTCGTGTTTACGGAGGATTTCTTATGGAAAATGAAGAGGAAAACATTATAACTTTGATTATGGCTGCTGGAAAAGGAACTAGAATGAAATCAAAAAAGTCAAAGTTAGTTCAAAAAATTTATGGTAAAGAACTTGTGTTAAGAGTTGCTCAGCTTGCTGAAAAAATAGGTTCAAGTGAAATTATAGCAGTTGTTGGATATTTAAGAGAGCAGGTGGAGGCAGTTCTTGAAGATAGAGTTAAATATGCATATCAAGATGAGCTTTTAGGAACAGGTCATGCTGTTATGCAGGCAGAAAGATATTTAAAAGGAAAAAAAGGGAAGGTTGTAATTCTTTATGGTGATGTTCCACTTATTAGACCAGATACTTTAAAAAATTTGATAAATAAAAGTGTTACAGGAAAAGAATATGCGACAGTTTTAACTGCAATTTATGAGAATCCAACAGGATATGGTAGAATTATTCGTGACGAAGGTGGAAATATAAAAGAAATTGTTGAGGAAAAAGATGCTAGTCCTGAACAAAAACAAATAAAAGAAATCAATTCTGGAATATATTGTTTTGATATTGAAGCTTTAGTAGATGCAATTCATAAAATTACACCAAATAATGCTCAAGGAGAATATTATTTAACAGATGTTATAAAAATTATGAATGACCAAGGGTTGAAAACTGGAGCTATGATAGTTGAAGATAATACAGAGATTTTAGGTGTTAATGATAGAAGTCAATTAGAATTGCTAACTAGAGTTTTGAGAAATAGAATAAATAATCTTCACATGAGAAATGGTGTTACAATTGAAGATGTAAATACTACATATATATATGATGATGTAATTATTGGAATGGATACAGTTATTCACCCAAATACTACAATTAAAGATGATGTTGTAATTGGAGAAAATTGTGAAATAGGTCCAAACGCTTATATTCGCGAAAGCTGTAGAATTGCTGATAATGTAAAAATTGGAAATTTTGTTGAGCTTAAAAAGACGACTGTTGATAGTGGAACAAAAGTGCCACACTTTATATATTTGGGTGACTGTGAAGTTGGAAAAAATACAAATATTGGATGTGGAACGATTACTTGCAATTACGACGGAATAAATAAAAATAAGACGTTGATAGGTGATAACTGTTTTATTGGGTCAAACGTAAATTTAGTTGCTCCAGTAAAAGTTGGAAACAATAGTAAAATTGCAGCCCGGTTCAACTATTACAGAAGATGTTCCAGAAAACAGTTTAGGAATTGCTCGTGAACGTCAAATAAACAAAGATGATTATTATAAAAAATAATAAAAAATGTATTAGTTATTGTCAAAAAATGTTTTATGTTTTATTTGTAAAAAATGGAAAAAGGAATAATTCCTTTTTCCATTTTTTCATATTCTAAGCTTGTTCTCCAGGCATAATATATGCAATTACACCATAAATTAAAGCACCAATAATAGCTGCAAACCAAGAAATTGAGTATCCAGCTACAAAGAATTGAGTTGCATATAAGGTAATTGCAGCTAGTACAAAGCCAACAAAGCCTTTACCAAATGCAATGGCATTTAAACCAGTAATTTTAACTATTAAGTAATCCATAACAGTTAACACAATAGCAGCTATTCCTAATGCCCATATATTACTAATGGAGAAATTTGGAGTAAAGAAAGCAGTAATACCAAGTATAATGGCTGCTACTATGAATCTTCCTAATATTTGACCTATAGCACCCATTGCACCTTGATTACTACCTACATTTGAAGTATTGTTATCCATTTTTATCTCTTTCCTTTCTATAGGATAATTTCAAAAACTAGCCTACAATTTTGTATTTATAAAATCATTGATATTTCATAAATATAAGTATATTTTAAATAATTTTGCAAAAAATATACAGGAAAAATATATAAGGGGAGATTTTATGTTATTAAGTTTTGTAAGGAGCATTATTCTATACTTAGTAGTTTTATTTGTTATGAGATTTATGGGAAAACGTGAAATTGGTCAATTAGAACCTTTTGAATTAACTATTTCAATAATGATAGCTGATCTTGCTTGTACTCCGATGGCAAATACAGGTCTTCCAATTTATTTAGGAATTATCCCTATTTTTGCTCTTTTAGTTATGCATCTGATTATTTCATTTATAAGTATAAAGAGTATGAAAATAAAAGCATTTTTAAGTGGAAAACCAGCAATTCTTATAAAAAATGGTAAAATAGATGAAAAAGTTTTGATTAATGAAAATGTTACCATTAATGAACTTCAAGAAAGGTTAAGAAGCCAGTCTATTTTTGATTTAGGTGATGTTGAGTATGCAATTTTGGAAACTTCACGGACAATTAAATGTTATAACAAAACCTGGGAAAAGAACACCGACTTTAGAAGATTTGCAAATTCAAGCAGATTATACAGGACTTCCTTATGACTTAGTTGTTGATGGAGTAATTTTAAAGGATAATTTAGAAAAAATTGGGAAAAATATAAATTGGTTGGAAAAAGAAGTTGCAAAATTTGGATATAAGCCAGAAGAGGCTTTAGTAGTCACTTTAAATGGAAAAGGAGATATGTTTTGTCAGAAAAAGGAAAGCTAAATTTTAATAAATTTAAAACTCTAATAATTGCAATTGTTATTGTTATTATTGTCATAATTTTGGATATTATATTTGAAAATTATTCCAGAGCTTCCATAAAAAAGGTTAATGGGAATGTTGAAAAAATTTATAGTTTTTTAAAAGAGCAACCTCAAAATAATAATTATCAAGATTATGAAAAATCAAGAATTGAAAATTTAGCTTTAAATGCTAGAAGCGAATGGAAAAAAAGAGAAAAAATATTATCATGTTTTGTTGAGCATGATGAAGTTGAAAAAATAGAAATAAAATTAGATATACTTTATATGCAAACTAGAAGTGAGCAATGGGGAGATGTAAAATCAACTACAGCAGAGTTAACAGAACTTATAAAATATTTAGAGGGAAAATATAAACTTTCAGTTCAAAATATATTTTAATTTTTTTAAAATTTAGGGTTGTATTTTTTAGTCAGGTGTAATATAATTGTAACAAATTTGTAACTGAAAATGTGTAAAATGAAAGGCGGGAAATTTTTTGATGTTTGGACAAGATATAGGAATTGATTTAGGTACTGCCACAGTAATTGCATATGTCAAAGGAAAGGGAATTGTTTTAAGAGAGCCATCTGTAGTTGCTGTAAACAATTTAACTGGAGATGTTGTTGCAATTCGGTCATGAAGCTAGACGAATGCTTGGAAGAACACCAGGAAATATTGTCGCTACAAGACCTTTAAGAGATGGTGTAATTTCAGATTATACAGTTACTGAGAAAATGTTAAAATATTTTATAAATAAAGTTGGAGGAAAATTTTTATTTTCTCCAAGAATTATGATTTGTATACCATCTATTGTTACTGAAGTTGAGAAAAAAGCTGTAATAGATGCTGCTTCAAATGCTGGAGCTAGAAAAGTTTATTTAATAGAAGAACCTATTGCTGCTGCAATTGGGGCTGGAATAGATATTGCTAAACCTTGTGGAAATATGATAGTTGATATCGGTGGTGGAACTACTGATATTGCTGTAATTTCTCTTGGTGGGGCTGTCGTTAGTAACTCAATTAAAATTGCTGGAGATAGATTTGATGAATATATTGTTAAATATATTAAAAAGAAACATAACGTTATTATTGGTGAAAGAACTGCTGAAGAGCTGAAAGTTGGAATTGGTTGTGTTTATCCTAGAATGCAAGATATGGAGATGGATGTTAGAGGAAGAGATTTAAGCTCAGGTCTTCCTAAATCAATTACAATTTATTCTAGTGAGATTATGGAGGCTTTAGAAGAGCCAGCAATGATGATTGTTGATGCTGTTCATTCTGTATTAGAAAGAACACCACCTGAACTTGCTGCAGATATCAGTGACAAAGGAATTTATATGACAGGTGGAGGTTGCTTAATAGAAGGTCTAGATAAGCTTTTGCAAGAAAAAATTGGTATAAATGTTATGATAGCTGAAGATGCAATTTCTTGTGTTGCGATAGGAACAGGAAAAGCTTTAGACAGTTTAGATACAATGGATAGAGCTAGCAGAAGATAAAATAAAAAAAATTGGAGGAAATGAAAAAATGAATTATTCTAAAGAAACTGACAAAAAATGGCAAAATGAATGGATTAAAACAGGTTTAAATAAATATAATCCAGAAAGTAAAAAACCAAAATATTATACAATGGAGATGTTTTCTTACCCAAGTGGTGCTAAACTTCATTTAGGTCACTGGTTTAATTTTGCGCCTGCAGATTCTTTTGCAAGATTTAAGAAAATGCAAGGATTTAATGTTTTTCATCCAATGGGATTTGATGCTTTTGGACTTCCAGCTGAAAATTATGCAATTAAAACTGGAATCCATCCAGAAGATTCAACTTTAAAAAATATTGAAACAATGAAAAGACAATTAAATGAAATGGGTGGAAGTTATGACTGGGATTATTCAGTTGAAACTTGTATGCCAAATTATTATAAATGGACACAATGGTTATTTGTAAAACTATATAAAGCTGGATTAGCTTATAAAAAAGAAGCTCCTGTTAATTGGTGTGATAGTTGTAAAACTGTTCTTGCAAATGAGCAAGTTATTGATGGTTGTTGTGAAAGATGTGGAACAGAAGTTGTTAAAAAGAAATTAAGTCAATGGTTCTTTAAAATTACTGATTATGCTCAAGAATTACTTGATGATTTAGAAAAATTAGATTGGCCAGAATCAACTAAAAAAGTTCAACAAAACTGGATAGGAAAATCAACTGGTAGTGAGATTACATTTAAAACAGAAGATGGAAAACATGATATTACTGTATTTTCAACTAGAGTTGATACTTTATGTGGAGTTACTTGTATGGTTTTAGCTCCTGAAAGTAGTTTAGTTGATGAAATTGTAACAGATGACTGTAAAAAGGCTGTTGAAGAATATAGAGTTCAAACTTCAAAATTAACTGAAATCGATAGATTATCAACAGAAAGACCTAAAACAGGAACATTTACAGGAGCTTATGCTATAAACCCTATAAATGGTGATAAAGTTCCAATTTGGATTGCTGACTATGTTTTAGAAGATTATGGAACTGGCTTTGTTATGGTAGTTCCAGCTCATGATGAAAGAGATTATGAATTTGCTAAAAAATATAATATTCCAATAAAACAAGTTATAAAGCCAAAAGATGGCAAAGAATGTGACCAGCTTTTCACTGATTATGGTATTTTAATAAATAGTGGAAAATATAATGGCTTAACTTCTGAAGAAGCTAGAGACAAAATTACAGAAGACTTAGAAAAAATGGGAGTAGGCAAAAAAACTGTAAATTATAGATTAAAAGACTGGCTTGTTTCTCGTCAAAGATATTGGGGAGCTCCAATTCCAGTAGTTTATTGCGATTCTTGTGGAACTGTTGTCGTTCCTGAAGAAGATTTACCAGTTATGCTTCCTTATGATGTTGAATTTAAACCAGATGGAGTTTCTCCACTTAAGAAAAGTGAAAAATTTATGAATTGCAAATGTCCAAAGTGTGGTAAGCCAGCAAAAAGAGAAGCTGATACTTTAGATACATTTGTATGTTCTTCTTGGTATCAATTAAGATATGCTGATAGCATGAATGATAAAGAGATATTTAACAAAGAGACTGTAAATAAAATGAATCCAGTTGATTGCTATGTTGGTGGTAAAGAACATGCTGCAATGCATTTAATTTATACAAGGTTTATGACAAAAGCTCTTCGTGATATGGGATATTTAGATTTTGATGAGCCATTTAAAAAATTAATTCATCAAGGGGTAATTTTAGGACCTGATGGAAATAAGATGAGTAAATCAAAAGGAAATACTGTTTCACCTGATGAATATGTTGATAAATATGGTGCAGATGTATTTAGAATGTATTTAATGTTTGGTTTTGATTATAGAAAAGGTGGACCATGGGATGATAACGGAATAGAAGCAATGACAAAATATTTTGCAAGAATAGAAGCTTTAGTTGGAAAAGTTTTAGAAATAAAAGATGGCTCAAAAGAAGTTGGTTTAAAAGAAGAAGAGTTATTAAGACTTAAAAATCAAACAATTAAATCAATGGCTAAAAATATTGAAGATTTTCAATTTAATACTGCTATCGCAAGAAGTATGGAATTGCTAAATGGAATTAATAGTTACATAAATGAAGCAAACATCAATAAAGATGTTTTAGTAAATGTAACAGAAACTTTGCTTAAATTATTAGCTCCACTTGCACCACACTTTATGGAGGAAGAATGGAGCTTGCTTGGAAAGAAAACTTCTATTCATAATGAAGCTTGGCCAGAAATCAATGAAAAAGAGCTACAAGGCGGAAACATAATTATTCCTGTTCAAGTAAATGGAAAATTAAAAGCTCAAGTTGAAGTTTCTTCAAGTCTTTCAAAGGAAGAAATTTTAGAAACAGTTAAAAAAGATGAAAAAGTTGCAAGATTACTTGAAAACAATGAAGTTGTTAAAGAAATTTATGTTCCTGGAAAAATTTTAAATTTAGTTGTAAAAAAATAAAAGAAAAGAGATAGAAAATTGAAATTACATTTAGTCTTAGTTGAACCAGAAATTCCTCAAAATACTGGCAATATAGCCAGAACTTGTGCCATTATTGGAGCTAAGCTCCATCTAGTCCATCCTTTAGCATTTAAAATAGATGAAAAAAGTGTAAAAAGGTCTGGACTAGATTATTGGGACAAGTTAGCTATTGAAGAACATAAGAACTTTGAGGAGTTTTTGGAAAAATATAAACCTGAAGAAACCAATATGTTTTTCGCTACAACAAAAGGAAAACATATTTATTCTGATGTAGATTATAGTAAAATGGATGAAGTATTTTTGCTTTTTGGAAAAGAAACAAAAGGTTTACCAGAACCAGTTTTATTGAAATACATAGATAAAACAATTAGAATTCCAATGAGAGAGACACTTCGTTCTTTAAACCTTTCTAATTCTGTGGCAATAGTTGCTTACGAGGTGATGAGGCAAAAAAATTTTGAAAGATTAGAGGGAATTTCATCATATTTTGATAAAGATTTAGTTTAAAATATAAGGAGAGTACTTATGAAAATTTTAAAAAGAATATTAGTTGTAGTTTTATTAGTTATTATGGTTTTTATAATAACTGGATGTGGTAATGAAAAAAATGAATATAGTGATACTTCTTCGGATAGTTTAGATTATTTAAAAAATAGGAAAAACAACGAAAATAATGAAAAGAAAGAAGATGTTTTTATGGAAAATATAAAAAATATTAGTTCAGAAGAAGCGATTGCTAAAGCTCAAAAACAAATGGAAGAACCAAAAGAAGGAGACCAAATTGCAATTTTTCATGTAAAAGGTTATGGAGATATAACAGTAAAGTTTTTTGAAGATGTTGCTCCGAAAGCAATTGAAAATTTTGTTACACATGCAAAAGAAGGATATTATAATGGAGTTATTTTTCATAGAGTAATAGAAGAATTTATGATTCAAGGTGGTGACCCAGAAGGAACTGGCTATGGTGGAGAAAGTATTTGGGGAGAAGGCTTTGAAGAAGAATTATCAGCTGATGCTCTTCCATATAGAGGAGCTTTATGTATGGCAAGTGGCGGAACAGGAACAAAATCTTTAGGTAGTCAATTCTATATTGTTCAATCAAATTATAAAAGTTCTGCTGATACTTATTTGAAAGGATATGGATTAGAAAACTTTATAGAAGCTTCAAAGATATATGGTGGTGATTTAGCAAATCTTCTTGGATATGGACAGTATACAACTTTTGGACAAGTAATTAGTGGAATGGATGTTGTTGACAAAATTGCTAAAGTTGAGACGAATCCAAGTAATGACAAGCCTTTAGAAGATGTCGTAATTGAATCCATTGAGATAACAACTTACTCAAAATAATTAAGAAATATTATAGTAAAAATTAATTTTATTAAATTTAGGAGGATATTATGATAGATATTAAATTAATTAGAGAAAACCCGGAATTAGTAAAGGAAAATATAAAGAAAAAGTTTCAAGACAATAAATTAGTGTTAGTGGATGAGGTTATAAGTCTAGATAAAGAATCTAGGGAATTAACCGTAATGTGTGATGAATTAAGAAGTAAAAGAAATTCATTAAGCAAAGAAATTGGAAATCTTATGGCAAAAAATGAGAAAACTAAAGCTGAAGAAATTAAAAAAGAGGTTAAGGAAATAAATGATAAACTTGCCCAAAACGAAGGAAGAGAAGAAGAATTAAAAGAAGAAATAAAATCAAGAATGATGAAAATTCCAAACATTATGGATAAATCAGTTCCAATTGGAAAAGATGATAGTGAAAATGTTGAGAATGAAAAATTTGGAGAGCCAGTTATTCCTCCTTATGAAATTCCATATCATGCAGATATTTTAGAATCTATTGGAGGGTTAGATAAAGAAAGCGCTGGAAGAACTAGTGGAAACGGATTTTACTATTTAATGGGAGATGCTGCTAGACTTCATGAAGCTATGCTTGCTTATGCGAGAGACTTTATGATTAATAAAGGATTTACATACTGTATTCCACCATTTATGATTCGTTCAGATGTTGTTAATGGTGTTATGAGCTTTGAAGAAATGGATGCAATGATGTATAAAATTGAAGGTGAAGATTTGTTTTTAATTGGAACAAGTGAACATTCAATGATTGGAAAATTTAAAGACCAAATTGTTAAAGAAGAAGAGTTACCAATTTTAATTACAGGATACTCTCCATGTTTTAGAAAAGAAGTTGGTTCACATGGGTTAGAAGAAAGAGGATTATATAGAGTTCATCAGTTTGAGAAACAAGAAATGATAGTTCTTTGTAAGCCAGAAGAACAAATGGAATGGTACAATAAAATGTGGAGCTATACAGTAGAGTTCTTTAGAAGCTTAGATGTTCCAGTAAGAACTTTAGAATGTTGTAGTGGAGATTTAGCAGATTTAAAAGTTAAATCTTGTGATGTTGAGGCTTGGAGCCCTAGACAACAGAAATATTTTGAAGTTGGGTCTTGTTCAACTTTAGGTGATGCTCAAAGTAGAAGATTATCAATTCGTGCTAAAGGTGATAAAGGAAATTATTTAGTTGCAACACTTAATAATACTGTTGTTGCTACACCTCGTGGACTTATTGCAGTTTTGGAAAATAACTATCAAGAAGATGGAAGTATTAGAGTTCCAGAAGTTTTAAGACCATATATGGGTGGAACTAAAGTTATAAAGAGGAAATAATTATGATTATAAAAGATTCGAAATTTGAAATATCTGCTGTTAGCCCAAAACAATATCCAAATGAGAATAAACCTGAAATCGTTTTAGTTGGAAAGTCTAATGTTGGAAAATCAAGTTTTATAAATACAATGTTAAATAGAAAAAATTTGGCTAGAACTTCTAATACTCCTGGAAAAACTCGCCAAATTAATTTCTATAAGATTAATAATGAATTTTATTTTGTTGATTTACCAGGATATGGATATAGTCAAATGTCAAAACAAGAAAAAGTTACTTCAGGAAAGTTTATTGAAGAATATTTAGTTAAAGGAAGTAATATTAGATTAATTGTTTTGCTATTAGATATTAGACATAATCCAACTGAAGATGATAAGCTTATGTATAAGTTTATATTAAGTCAGAATTTGCCTTTTATAATTATTGCAAATAAAGCTGACAAAATTGCTATCACAAAAGTAGATAGTGAAATTCAAAAAATTAAAAATGATTTAGGAATTTCTTTTAGTACGTTAATTCCTTTTTCAAGTGAAAGAAAGATTTATACTGAGCAAGCTTGGAAAGAAATTGAAAAATTTATTTCATAAAATTTTAAAATTTTCATAAAATATATACGATAATAAAAATTTAAGCTCATTACTTATGACTGACATTTTTAGTATCAGATATAACCTAGAAAGGAATATATTTTATGAAAAAATTTTTTAATAGTGAAGGAAGTGAAAGAGCAGGTTTGAGAAGCGAGATTAGCGAAATCGAAACTGCTCTTTTAAATTCTTATGAAAGTATGCAATTAGTTAGTGATGAAGGCTTATTAGATTTTTACGCATATATGATAAAAGCTTATGAAGCTAAACATAAACATCTTTTAAGAAAACTGAAAGAAATTTAATATAATAAGTTTAAATATTATAAATTAAATGTTATAATTTTTTTTGCAATCAAAATCAAACAGAAATTTACCATATATTGAATATACGAAGGGATAGTATAAGTAATGTTTAATATTGAAGAAGAACTAAAAAAGCTTCCTGACAAGCCTGGCGTATATATTATGCGTGACAAGAATGACGATGTAATTTATGTTGGAAAAGCAATTGTTTTGAAAAATAGAGTTAGAAGCTATTTTAGAAAGACAAATAAAACTGACAGAATTAAAAAAATGGTTTCGCTTATAGACCATTTTGAATATATAGTTGTTGGAAATGAAGATGAAGCTCTAGTTTTAGAATGTAATTTAATAAAAAAATATAGACCAAAATATAATGTTTTGTTAAAAGACGATAAAACATATCCATATATTTGTGTTGATGTAAAATCAGATTATCCAAATGTTTTTATAACTAGAAAAGTCTTAAATAATGGAGCAAAATATTTTGGTCCATATCCTTCTTCAGGTTCTGCAAGAGAAATGATAAATTTTATTAAAGATAAATTTCAAATAAGGCAATGCAAAAAATTTAAGTATAATGATAGACCTTGCCTTAATTATCATATTAAGAAATGTTTAGCTCCTTGTCAGAATTATGTTACAAAAGAAGAATATAGAAAGCAAATTGACCAAATAATAATGTTACTTTCTGGAAAGACTGAAAATATAATAAAATCAGCTAAAGAAGAAATGGATGAATATTCTAAAAATTTAGAATTTGAAAAAGCTGCTAGTGTAAGAGATAGAATACAAGCTATAGAAAGAATTACAGAAAAGCAGAAAGTTGCTAATTTTTCAGAAAACAATATTGATGTTATTGGAATATATAAAGATGAAGTAACAGTTTGCATAGAAATATTTTTTGTTCGTGGAAGTAAAATGCTAGGAAGAGAACATTATTTCTTTGATGAACTTAAAGATATGGATGAAGAAGAAATTGCTTCTGGATTTATAAAACAATATTATATAAATTGCTTAGATTTTCCTAATAAAATAATGCTTAGATATGATTTAGAGGAAAAAGATTCTTTAGAAAAATGGTTAAGTTCAAAGGCTGGAAGAAAAGTCGAATTAAAATCTCCTCAAAAAGGTGAGAAATTAAGATTTGTTGAAATGGCAGAATTAAATAGTAAAATAACATCTGAAAACAAATCAAAAGATAAAACAGAAATTTTAACTGAATTAAGAGATGTTTTAAATTTAGAAAAAATGCCTTTAAAAATTGAGAGTTTTGATATTTCGAATATTGCTGGAAACTTTTTGGTTGCTGGAATGTGTGTTGCTGTAAATGGTGTTATAAAAAGAAACCTATCAAGAAGATTTAAAATAAAAACTGTTTTTGGGCAAGATGATCCAAGATGTATGGAAGAAGTTGTAACAAGAAGAATTAAGCATTCTTTGGAAAATCCAAATCGGGCGGTTTTGGAAACTTGCCAGATTTAATATTGGCAGATGGTGGAATAACTCAAATTAGGGCAATAAAAAAAGCCTTGAAAGAAACAGGCGTAGATATTCCAGTATTTGGAATGGTTAAAGACTCACATCACTCAACAAGAGCTTTAGAAGACGAAAATAGACATGAATTTCCAATTTCAGAGAAATTATTTTTATTTATAACATCTTTACAAGATGAAGTACATAAAACAGCGATTGAATATCATATAAAAGTTAGAGATAAAGAAATGACAAAGTCTAAACTTGACTATATAGAAGGAATTGGAGAAAAGAAAAGAACTCTTTTATTAAAGCAATTTGGAAGTGTTAGCAAAATAAAAGAAGCTTCTATTGATGAATTAACTAAAATTAAAGGAATAAATGAAGCTTTAGCAAAGAAAATAAAAGACGAATTATAATAAAAAATAGAAGAAAAAGAAAATGAAAAGTAGTTCTAAACCTTCAAAAAATTACATAAAATTAAAATTTGTTTATTTATAATTTCATTAAGTAATTTTATTTTGGAGGTTAAAGATAATGAATAGAAATAAAGGATTTTTTATAATGCTAGCTATTTGTACGTTAATTTGCATGGGAGTTTTGTCAGTTCTTATGTATAATTTTGTTATGATTTTAATAAATGGATTTTAAATTTTGACAATAAGTAGTTCTAAATTTACATGGAGAAGAAACGATAATAGTTAAGGAGAAAAAATAATGAGTAAAAATACAAAATTAGAAATTGCAGTTGAAATACTTGCTACTAAAATCGCAATGACTACAAGATTAGGAAAGACAGAAAATGATATTGAGATTAAGGAACTTATGAAAGAAAGAGATGAAATGTATACTGGAAATGAAGAAATAATAGATAAAATAATAAAAATATATGGTCCAGAAGTAAAGAAAGCTTATGAAAATTCGTAGAAAGGAAAAATTTAAATGGACAAAGTAGAAAAAACTTTAGAAGAAGTTTGTGAAGAATATAGATTACCAGATTCAGAAGTGATTAGAATAGGAAAAGTAATAAATTCATGTATGTTAAGTGGTAAAGTTATGAGCCAAAATCCTATAGCAATTATAGATATTGCTCCTCCTGGTTCTGGAAAGACAGGTTTAAATGGTCTTGCTTTAAGAGAACTTAATAATAATGCTGTAGTAATTAATAGTGATGAATTAAAGCCTTTTCGTCCAAATATTGATGAATTAGCTAAAAAATATCCAGAATATTATACAAAAGTAACAAACCAAGAAAGTAATAAATGGACAGATGATTTATTTGATGAAGCCGTTAAAAAAAGAGTAAATATAATATTTGAAGGAACTGGAAGAAATTTAAAATTATTATTAAAAAGAATAGAAAGTTTAAGTGGATACAAAATAATTGTAAGGGGAATGGCAGTAGATGAACTAAATTGCTTAATGTCTATAATAGAAAGATATGATGGACAAGTTAAAGCAAAAGGTTGGGGAAGATTAGTAACAAAAGAACATTTTTATAAAGCTTATACAGAAATGTTAGATACAATAGGAAAAATTGAAACTTGTGGACTAGTAGATTTAACAGAAGTTTATGTAAGAAGTGATAATCCATCTGAGCCTACTTGTATATATAGTTCATCTAAGAGAAATTATGAAAATGCAAGTCAAGCTGTAATTTGTGGTAGAAATATGGATAGAAAACTAGCTATAGAAAACTATGAAAAATCTTTGCTTAATCAATCAAAAGAAAAGATTGATATGGAAGAAAAATTAAAAATAATATATAAAATGCAAGAATTATTTTTAAAGAGTAAGACATTTGAAAGAGAGATTTAGAGGAAGGACATATTATGGAAGAAAATCAAGAGACAATAAGAAGTATAACTGAGAGAGTAGCTAAAATGTCTACAGAATTTGAGAGAAATAATTCAGAATTAAAAAGAAAATATTTATTATGGAATATAGAAGCATTTAATATTATAGCTTCTAAAGTTATTGGATTTAGAGGCTCTTTTGGAACAGGATATCCGTTTTACGCTTTAGATTCCAAATTAGAAGGCGTACTTCCAATAATTCAAGAGCAAGTTAGCTATAATAGACAATTAATTGTTGATGGGCGAAGAGTAGCTCCTAGTATATGGGAATGTAAATCTTGCTTAAAAAGAAATTATTCAGATATGCCAGATTTAAAAGTAATATGTAAGCCTTGTCCAAATGTGGAAGATAATCTAAAGCCTAGAAAAATAATAAATAGATTACCAGATATAGATATGTGGTTAGTGTGTGATGATGATAAAGTAGAATTAGCTAGAACTGAGCTTGTAGAACTTCTTAAGAAAAATAGTATGCGTACTTCTGATATTGACCCAATTGCATCTATAGAAGAATTTGGTGAAATTACAAGATTATTGAGAGAAAAAAAATTACCATCAATTTTTTTACCTATTGATTGTCATATCATAGAATACTCTAAAATAAAGGGGTTAATAGAGAGAACTCCAAATGAAATTAGAGAAGCAAAACAAAATGATAAAAGCCCATTTTTACCGATTCAACCGATATCTTATAGAAAAAATTGGCAATCTGATGAAGTATATAATTTTATATATGACTTCTTATCAGCTTTTACACCTTTTAGTTTTTCTCAGGAATTACAGGAAATTTTGGATAAGAGTAGAAGAGTAGTTGCTACTGAAAATAATAGAGAAGAGTTATTTGAAGCTTTAATGAAATCAGCTACAAGCGCAAATGCTAGAAGATTTGATTCAATTGAACTTGAAAATATTTTTTTAACCAAAATGGACGAGTGGAGCAAAATAGAAGAAAAGAAAAGTGAAAAATTATATGGAGAATAAAGTAAAAAGAGAGGTATATTATGAGAATAGATTTACATATACACACAAACAAATCAGATGGAGAACTATCTCCAAAAGAAGTAATAGAAGAGGCTTCAAAAAATGGAGTTTATTTAATATCAATAGCTGACCATGATACAACAGAAGCATATAATGATGAGTTATTTGAATTTGCAAAGAGAAAAAATGTAAAACTTATAAATGGAGTTGAAATATCGACTAAAATTGAAAAAACTGGAATTCATGTTTTAGGATATAATTATGACTTAAATAATGAAAATTTTAAAAGAAAATTATATGAAATTAGAAATTCTAGACATATATATTTAAAAAAAGTTTCTAAAAAGCTTGAAGAATTAGGATATAAAATAAATACAGAAGAATTAGACAAAATTGATTCTGTTACTAAAGCTCATATTGCGTTAGATGTAATAAATTGTGAAGAAAATAAAGAAATTCTTTTGAAAAACTTTGGACATATTCCAAATAAAGGTGAATTTATTGAAACTATTATGAATGAAAATTGCCCAGCTTATGTCAAAAAAGAAACGGTTACACCGAAAGAAGCTGCAAAAATGATTAGAGAAGCTGGTCGGAAAAGTAGTTTTAGCTCATCCTGTTGCATATATCCATGAAGATGGGTTAACTAAACAAGATATTTTAGAAATAGTAAATGATATGAAACCAGATGGAATAGAAGCTAATTATTTATATGTTGATAGAAACAACAATAAAATTGATGAAGTGGAAATATGGAATAAATTTGCTTTAGAAAATAATTTATTTGTTACTATTGGCTCTGATTTTCATAATAAGGATGGTATTAGACCTGAAATTGGTTTTGTAAACACTGATTTTATTTTAGATGATAATAAAGTTAAAGAAATATTGAATAATTTGAATTAGAAATTTTAGATGCTTTTACTAAATTTTAGTAGAAGCATTATTTTTTATCATAAAATAACAAAGCCACGGTCATTGTCCTACTAATTTTAGCTGGAGTCTCACTAAATGCGATAATTGGGGAGAATGGAATAATAAGTAGAGCGATGGATGCGAAGTTTCAGACAGGAATGGTAGCATTGCAAGAGTTTATAGAAGAGAAATATGTAGAAAATTATGAAAATTTATCTGAAAGTAAAAATAAAGTAGAACGGACTTTTAGGAATAGATGAATGTTCAAAATTTTTTTACATTCCAGTAAATGAAGGAAAAGGAAATTTAAAATATATTGTAGATGGTGATATGCATTCCTTATATTTAATAAAAAAGTCAGGTTTACCAACTGAGATAAGAGAAGTATTAGTTGGAGGAGAAGCTGGAAGTAAAGAATATATAGATTATGCAAGCTTAAATGATGTTTATGGAGTAACATCTGAATTAAAAGTTTATTATTGTGAAAATGGAGTTTCAAGTTTGCTTGGAATTAATGAAACAGAATTAGACATGGAAGATGAGAATAAACCAGTTTTCGGAAATGCAACATCTTCTCAGAAAGATTTATATAATTACTTAGATAAATATGATATAGACAATGATGGAAATTTATCATTAAAAGAAGTAAAGGGCATTACAAAAATAGAGATAACAAAAGAAGATAATGTAAAAGATTTTTCTGATTTCTATAATTTAATTAATTTAAAATCAATCACATTTGATGGGACTAACTTAGAGAGTTTGAGTGGTTTGGGTCAGGTTGCAGGACTAAATACTTTAATTTTTAAAAATACAACAGTAGAAAATTATGATGAATTGGCAAAATGTGGAAACCTTGAAGTTTTAAAATTTATAATAAATGATAATGGAAATATAGATGGAAATGAAGAAATAAGAAAGTTGTGTGGGGTAAAAGAACGGAACAGTGGGGATTTCTGAAGGGTATTTTGGAAAAATAAATACCTTGGCAGTTTGCGGAACATGGGATGATGATTATAAAGGTGCTTCCATGACTTCATCTACGTGTTCGAATATTAACGATTTATCATGCTTATCAAATATAAGTAATTCTTTTAAGAGTTCATTAGAAAACTTATATCTTCATAACAATAAAATTACAAATATTGAATTTTTACATGGTTTTACTGGTGTAAAAAAATTAGTTTTAAATAGAAATGATTTGAGAACATTAAAGGGGTTAAAGCATTGTACAGAGGTAGAAGACTTGCACATTGGAGGAAATAATTCTTTTGGAATTGATGATACAACGGAAAGTTCGAATTCTGAAAATAGCCTTTATGACCTTCAATTTTGCCCGCATCTTACGGGAATATTTGACGACAGCATAACTCCAGTTGTGAGAAGTACTCGATTAATTTATCTTTCGTCCTGCGTGAATTTAAGGAGGTTTGATTTGAATGGGATTAATTACAGCGTGGAAGATATACTAGATCTAAAGAAACTCTTAAAAAATTGTGTTGTGTGTTGCTTAGGGAGTTCGTTCGACTATTTGCTTTTGGATGAAAGTAGTAATACGATGTATTTACCGGATAGCTCTATAGAAACTTCTTTTTTGTTGAGTTTCAAAGATAGTTCTTCATTAACTCAAGTGAACTTGGAGAATTGTAAAATACTAGAGAATGGAGTTCGTATTAGCGTTGATAGAGAAAATGAGGTGTTAACTGAATTCCTTTCTTCGTTAAGAAACTTAAGAAAACTTGATATTTGTGGTACTCGATTAAAGACTCTCGATTTTATAGTTAATAAGGAAACACAGCGAGTTAATACTCCAAATTTAGTGGTTATTCATTTACTTAATACTTCGATAGCTGATTTAACTAATTTAAAATACATTAATTTGGAGGGGCTTGCAATAAATAATGATGACATAGATTTATCTACAATCGAAAAGTGGATTGGTAGCTGTAGCGATAAGGGTCGTTTTACGCATGGGTTCGTAGGTCTTTATTTAGGTACTATTAACCTTTTGAAGCAATTAAACAATCTAAAGAACTTAGAAAATTATTATATTTCTTGTGAAAATTGGCAGTATAATTTTGGAAATGACGACTTAGATCTACGAGGTATGAGTGGTTTGAAAACATTTTATTTAAAAAATGCTAAATTTAAGAGTTTAAAATTACCTAGCCAGTTAGAGAATCTAAGCATAATAGATTCTGGAGTTTTTCCTGATATGTCAAACCTATCTAATTTGAAGAGTGTTTGCTTTACTAAAGGTGGAGATGGTTATGATATATGGAATGATACAAACGTAGTATCTTCTTTGGAAAGTATGACTTGGTCTGATGTTCAAGTGGAAAGCTTAGAATTACAAGGACTGTCTGAGATTGTATCTATGGGGAACATTTTAAATAAATTTAATATTAAGGATTTAACAATTACGAATTGTAAGAATATTTATAATTTAAATGGGATTGAAACTATGGTGAATTTGGAGACTATTTCTTTGAAAGATAATTCAAATTTAATTTCTTTGAATGGATTGAGTTCTTTATCTGGATTAAGAAAATTGACTATGAATAACTGCTCTGTAATGGATTTGTCGGAATTAGAGAATATGACTTCATTAGATTATATTGACTTAAAAAACAATCTTTTTCAAGGTAATAACAATTTAAAAATTTTAGCTGGTTTGAGAGAAGAGAATTTTAATTTAGAACTATATTTGAAAGATTGCTCGAATATTTTAGATTGGTCGCTATTGGAAAAATATGATGGTTGGTGGCATAGTGACGAGAAAGCAGGATATAACTAAAAATTAGTAATAAAATAAAAAAAATACAGTCATTGTTCTACTAATACTTGCTGGAGTCTCACTAAATGCGATAATTGGGGAGAATGGAATAATAACTAAAGCATTGGATTCAAAAGAATTAAGTATTGAAGCAAGTGAAAGAGAACT
>CANQOG010000010.1 GCA_947625415.1 uncultured Clostridia bacterium | reverse complement strand
ATAAAAAATAAAATTTTAAAACCGTTATTTAGAGTGAGAAGAGTTAAAGAAAGTACCGGTCAGATACTGGCGTTGAACCACCAGATGTCGTGTTCCCACTTGCTTGACCGTTTCCGCTTCCGCTATTTCCACTACCTGTATCCCCAGAATTACCTGGCTCAGGTTCAGAAGTAACCTCAGCAAAAGGGTCTGCTCTTCCCTGTTCCAATATTCCTTGTCTAACAGCCATTCCTATATCAGCCTTTGACACTGAATATTGTTTAAGAATTACGTTTGTCTGAACTGTAGATGTAGTTGACCCCCATTGGCTTGAATTATTATTTGATAATAATTCTCTAGCCTCTAATGAATCACTTAATATCTCAGTTGTTGAACTTGCTGTTTCATATTGATTTGCTTTTGTTACTGTAAGTCCGACTTGGAACATACTCATATAAAAGTAAACCAACACATAAAATCGCCACAGCTGACAAACCTAAAATCAAAATTATATTTTTTGAATTACTATTCATTTGAATAAATCCTTTCTTTAGTTTACTGTATTATTACTAATACTATTTGATACTGTATTTGTTACTGTGTTATCCACAGTGTTTGTTACTGTATTATTTACAACATTTTGCTCAACAGTATTTGTAACTGTATTTGTATTATTTGCATCTGTATCTCCAGGATTATCAGTTTGAATTGATTCTAAATAGCTTTGACTATCAATTGGAATTCCTTTTACAGTGAACTTACCAGATACACCGCTATATCCATTTGATGAACCACTTTGCATTGAAAAATCATTTATCTCCCATAATAATCTTTCATCATTTTCTAACTCTGCTATATAATCAGAAACGTCTTTATAACTACCTGTTACAGTAAAAGTTATATCACCTAAAAAGAAATTATATAAAGTTGAAGTAGGGCTTGTCATTCCACTTGTAGCAACATCTATATTAACATCTACTCCATGTTCTAAACCATAATTTCCTAATGTAACTAAAATGAAGTCCCAAGGATATACTTCTTGATCTGAATATATAACATCTGAAATTGCTTCACTTTCAGATGAATTTGGGTCATTATTGATGACTTCAGCTAACTCTTCAACTATTTTTTCATACTTAATTTTTGAGTTTTTATAAGTATTTATATTAGAATCTAAGCTAGCTTTTTTAGCTTCATATTGTTCATCATTCATTTTGTCATAAGTTGCTAATTTCTTGGTTAACATATCTGACTCGCTTTTTACTGTATTCAAACTCGCAATTTTTACTTTACTAGTATTAACACCTTTCATAATAAAAGTGTAGCCAAGAAAAACAATTACTATTAAACTAATAAATGTGATTAATCTTTTCATTATGGTAAATCTCCTTCTATTGTAATCGTAATAGTTCCGCCACTCTTTTTTCCACTATCCATTTGAACATTCTCTAAATATCCATTATTGTCAATAGCAGCTTTAAAATAACCTAATTGTTCATATCTAGCAGCTTGAGCTTGTATCACAATATGTCTATCTTGTGTATTTTTTATTGATGTTACCCTAACTTGTTTTGGAATTACATAAATAATTCTATTTAACAAATTTGGAATAGCATTCTTTGGTATAACTGGACCCGTTTCTACAGTTGCACTACTTGTATTATCTTCTACTGGATGTTGTAATGCATATAAAGCTGAATACATTTGGTCATAAGCACTTCTACCACTTGATATAGAGGATATTTGAGAATCTATCGTTTCCATTTGCGCTAAAAGCACGTCAGTTTCTTTATCTATTTGAGTTGACTTTTCGTCTATTTGTTTCATAATTGAGTTTGTAGCAAAAGCATATCCTACGACTCCAACACATAAGCAAATGGCAAGTCTCATTCCCATTTTATCAATGGCTGTCATTTCTTTTCTTGTATCTACAAGCCCTCTAAAGAAATTTGTTATTGTTTTGCTATCAATTTTAATATCGCCAAATCCTTGTTTACTTCTAAAGTTTAAATCTTTTTCTCCATATCCTAAACCATCTAGCGCTAAAGCAGTAGCTGAATTAACTTCCATATACTCTTTAATTGGAAGCTTAATTGCAACATTATCATTTATAAAGAATGGTTTTAACAATTCACACTTAGCACTTGGTATATATTCTTGGAAATATAAGTCTATATTATTAATTGCTGTTCCTCCACCAGTAATATATATCTTGCTAATTGGAGCATAAGAAGTTTCTGAAAGATGTCTTACTTCAGTAACTAATTTATATAATGTTGGCATAATACTATCTAAATGTTCATTTTCAGCAGTTTGTAAATCTTGCATCTCTTGAGTATATATAGTAGTATTTCTACAAAATTCATAAGACCTTTTTAAATCATTTTCAACAGCATTAATTGTACTTAATATATCTCCCATTCCTTCAGGAATAATGTCAATATGATAAATTTCTCCACTAATTATAGTAGTAACTTTTGTATTTTTTTCAATATTTACAATTAATACATTTTCATCTTTTGGACCTAAATCTACTAAATTAAAAATACTTGTTGAGATTGGCATTACATTTGTAATCTTTACATTGCCAAAATCTTGAATAGTTCTATAAATATTTTCTTTGTTTGTTGAAATATGAATAGCTTTTTGCTTATCCATATCATCTCTACTATTTCTATAAATAATTCTTGAATCTAAAGAATCTTTATTATATCCTTTTTCACCGCAAAAATATTCAAAGTCAATATCCACAAGTTTGTCTTTATCCTTCTTATTTAAAGAAGAAAAAACATCAAAAAAGTTATATAACTCATTAGAAATATTAATACTAATAGTATCTTTAGCACTAAAAGTTTCTCTTATAATTTTTTCTAAAGTCTGAATTATTTTACTTTTTTCGTAGAATTCAACATTGCAACTTTCAATTTTCAAAGCATCTTTATTTTTATCTACTTTTGAATATTTAATTACGTCGTCCTCAATATAAATTCCTAAACACTTTGGCACGGTTTTCTTCTCCTCAGTTTATTTTGGTATCTTTAGTAGTATTCCAAAAATTCGTCTAAATATAACACTATTTTATATAAATATACGTTATTGCACTTTTTTCTACATATAATTTATACTTAATTTATTATATAGTCAATACAGTTTACCAAAGTGTAATTTACTTGTAATATTTTTGTAAAAATTTTCCACATTTGTAAATTCCATTATAATTTTTATCCACATAAAAATCACAATATATGTAAAGTTTCTGAATATTTTTCAAAATTATGCTCAAAATATTAGAAAAAATGATTGGAGGAAAAAAATATGAATTGCAAAAAACATATAAAACTTACAGCAGTTTCAAATATTTCTTGGAAAGATGCTATTGTTCGCTCAATTCAAGATGCAAGTCAAACTTTAAATAATTTAACATCTGTTGTCGTTTTAAGCCAAAGAGCAAAACTTCAAGGTGACAGAATTCAAGAATATTATGCTGATTTAGATTTAGAATTTGAAATTGATAAAGGTTTACAAGGAATAGAAGATACTTCTTCTTCAGATTTAGACGAATAAAGGAGGAAAGTTTATGAATGACCCTTTAGAAAGTGCAAAATCTTATCAAGAATATGTTGATAAAAAAACACCAAATTCGCCTATTTTAAAAAATTGTTTTTGCGCATTTTTAGTAGGACGGACTTATCTGCTCACTTGGACAAATAATTTTTGAAATTGCAAAATTAAATGGAGTTGATGAAACGACTTGCTACACAATAGTTTCAGTTTCTCTAATTTTTTTAAGCAGTTTTCTTACAGCTTTAAATATTTTTAATAGAATTGGAAAATTTGCTGGAGCAGGTTCGCTAATTCCTATTACAGGATTTGCAAACTCTATTGTTTCACCAGCTATGGAATATAAATCAGAAGGATATGTTATGGGCGTAGGAGCAAAAATGTTTACGGTCGCAGGACCAGTTCTCGTTTATGGAATTTTAACAAGCGTTATTATTGGCCTTATATCTTTGTTTTTTATTTGATGAAAGGAGAACAGATGAAAAAAGTTGGAAATCAAACATATAATTTAGATGGAAATGTTTCAATTTTAAATACCGCATGTATAGTGCGGTCCAAAGGAAAAACAAGGACCTCTTTCAAAATTTTTTGACAAATGTATTGATGATGAATTTTGGGGTGAAGATTCTTGGGAAAAAGCTGAAAGTAAATTTATTAAAGAAACTTCTGAACTTGTTCTTAATAAATCTAATCTTTCGCCAAATCAAATTGATTTTTGTTTAGCTGGTGATTTAATAAATCAATGTACAACATCAAGTTTTGGTTTGAAAAACTTAAATATTCCATTTTTTGGAGTCTTTGGAGCTTGTTCAACATTTGTAGAAACAAATCTTTTAGGAAGTATGATGATTGACGGTGGATTTGCAAGCAATGTTCTATGTGCTTGTTCAAGTCATTTCTGTAGTGCTGAAAAACAATTTCGTTTTCCATTAGAACTTGGAAATCAAAGACCACCATCTGCTCAATGGACTGTGACGGGAGCAGGAGCTACAACTTTAATAAAAGATGGTAATGGGCCTTTTATAAGAACTTTAACACCTGGTAAAATTATTGATATGGGAATAAAAGATTCAGCAAATATGGGTGCTGCCATGGCAGGCGCAGCTCTTGATACACTTTTAACTCATTTTAATGATACTAGTAGAAATCCAGATTATTATGATGCCATTTTTACAGGTGATTTAGGCTATATTGGAAAAGATATATTAACAGATTTAGCAAGTCAAAAAGGGTTCGATATTTCCAAAAATTACCAAGACTGTGGAGTTTTAATTTTTGATAAAGAAAAACAAGATACTCACTCTGGACGGTTCTGGATGTGGCTGTATTGCAAGTGTTTTTAGTGGATATATTTATAATCAAATAAAATCAGGAGAATTAAAGAAAATTCTTCTAATAGCAACAGGAGCTTTAACAAATGCATTAACATCACAACAAGGTGAGACTATTCCTCGGAATTGCTCATGCGATTTCAATTGAGGTATAGAAAGGAGATTTATGGACTGGTTTATGGTATTAAAAGCCTTTTTGGTTGGTGGCTTAATCTGTATTATAGGACAAATTTTAATAGATAAAACAAAATTAACTCCAGCAAGGATTTTAGTTGCATTTGTAACCACTGGAGCAATTCTAGGTGGTCTTGGAATTTATCAAAAACTAATAGATTTTGCTGGTTGTGGTGCAACAGTTCCTTTAACTGGCTTTGGAAGTCTTCTTTCAAAAGGCGCTATTCAAGAAGTTAAAAATTCAGGCTTTATTGGAGCTTTTATTGGAGGAGTTAAATCAGCAAGTGCAGGAATTGCAAGTGCAGTCTTTTTCGGCTACATTGCCTCTCTTGTCTCAAAACCAAAAATTAAAAAACAATAAACTTCACTTAAAAAATAAGTGAAGTTTTTTATTTATCTCTATAATGCGAACCACATTGAATAATAACAATTTGATTATCTTTTATTTTATACACAATTCTATTTTTATCATCAATTCTTCTACTCCAATATCCTGAAAGCTCTCCTAATAACGGCTCTGGTTTTCCAATTCCATCATAAGGATTTCTATCAATATCTTTTAATAACTGATTTATTTTCTTTAGTGTTTTTTTGTCTTGCATTTGCCAATATAAATAATCTTCCCAAGCATCATCTTGCCAAGCCTTATTCATCTTCTTCAACCTCTATTATATCATGAACTGTTACTTTTCCATTTTCAACATCTTTAACTGCTTTTTTTAATCTTTCTATATTGGTAAGATTATAAAAAGGATCTGCAACAATTTCAAAAGGTATCTTCTGTTCCTTCACAGCCATTTTTGCAAAAACACAAATCGCAGTTGTCATACTCATTCCTATATTAGAGCAAAATTCTTCAAATTGTTTTTTTAATTCCTCATCCATTCTAATATTAATGTTTGTTTGAGCCATATAAATGCACTTCCTTTCAATAATATTATATACATTGTATCATTTTTTATTTACATTGTCAATAAAATATAAACTTCACTTAAAAAATAAGTGAAGTTTTTTATTTTTACATTTTTGATGGCATTTCCATACCAAGCAAATTGCAACCAATTTTTATAATTAGTTGAACACAATATGTTAAATATGCTCTAGCATTTTTAACTTTTTCATCATCTACTAAAACTTTATCTTCATTATAAAAAATTGTATACTTTTGAGCAAGTTCTAATAAAAATCTAGCTAAAAGTGATGGCTCATTTTTATCTGTAACAGATTTTAAAACATCTCCAAATTTATATAATGTTGCAACAACATCTATTGCGCTAGAATCTAGCAAACAATTTACATCAATCTCTTCAAAATTTGGAACAAAATCTAAATTTTCTAAAATACCTTTTGTTCTAACATAAACATATTGAATATATGGACCTGTATCTCCTTGAAAACTCAAAACATTATTCCAATCAAAAACTTGGTCTTTTATAATAGTATTACTTAAGTTATTAAATACAACCGCTCCAATTCCAATTTTTTTGGCATTTTCTTCTTTTTCATTCATATCAGGATTTTTTTCTTCAATAATTTTCATAGTTCTTGAAATTGCTTCTTCTAACAAATCTTGAACTTTTATTGCTGTTCCTTCTCTTGTAGACATCTTTCCTGTTGCAAGTCTTGTCATTCCATATTGAACATGCTCTAAACCATTAACACATTTTTCAGGAATTCCTAAAAATTTAGCAACTTCAAATATTTGTTTAAAATGTAAAGCTTGCTCATAAGCAACAACATATAAGCATTTATCAAAATTATAAGTATCTGCTCTATATTTTATAGCAGCTAAATCTCTTGTAGCATAAATCGTTGAACCATTTGATTTACGAATCATACAAACTCCTAAACCTTTATCTTCTAAATCAACAATTTTAGCTCCTTGTGATATTTTTGTCACTTTCTTTTTATCTAGTATCTCTTCAATTTCAGCCATTTTATCAGTATAGAAAGATTCTCCATTTAGAGAATCAAATTTTACGCCAAGTAAGTCATAAATTCTATTAAATTCCTTCAAACTTTCTTCTTTAAACCAATTCCAAAGTTCAACACAGTAGTCATCACCATCTTCAAGCTTTTTAAAATTTTCTCTACAAGCTTCTAAAACCTCTTCATTTTCTTCACAACACTCGTTGATTCTAATATAAATTTTCATAAGCTCATTTATAGGGTCTTCAGAAATATTATATTCATCTCCCCATCTCTTATAGCCTTCAATAAGCTTTCCAAACTGTGTTCCATAATCTCCAAGATGATTTATTCCAGTTACATTATATCCTAAAAATTTATAAACTTTATATAAGCAATTTCCAATAATAGTATTTCTTAAATGACCAATATGAAAAGGTTTTGCTATATTTGGAGAAGAATATTCTACAATTATACTTTTAACACTATTCTTATTTCTATCAGTTTCTGTAGAACCATAATTTTCCTTTAATTTATCAATTTCTTGTAAAACATTTTTTACTAAAACTTTAGGATTTACAAAAAAATTCAAATATCCACCTTGAACTTCAAAATGTGAAATTAAATTTTCATCTATTGAAATATTTTCTTTTAATTCTTCAGCTATAGCTGGAGGAGCTTTTTTCAAAGTTTTAGCTAATCTAAAACAAGGAAACGCATAATCTCCCATATTTTTGTCTGGTGGAATTTCAATATATCCCTTAATTTCCTCTATATCTACATTAATTAAATTTGAAATCTTTTCTGCAATTATTTCTTTAAAGTCGAGCATTTTAACCTCTCTTTCATTTTCTTAAAACATTTTTAGTAGAAACAACTTTAATGTCTTGCTGAAAGCTCTATAATTTTATTCATATCATCATCTTCAGCAACTTTATTTTTTCTTGTTTCTCCACATTTTTTACACTTAAAAATTATAATATACCCTTTTTTGTTTGTTTCGATTCCAATAGGCTCCAAAAGTCCATGACAACTTTGAGCACGGTCACCGAGGCTCAATATCAACATGCTTTGAATATAAGCAATATGGACAATGATTCCTACATGAATAACCAAGAGGCTCCACTTTTCTTCCACAATTTTCACAAATAAAACCTTCGTCAATTACTTTAAACATTATTATTCCTCTTTTTTCTTCAAATAATTAACAAAATTACCCCTCAAATATGCTTCCACCTATAAATTCTCTTATTAGAGAATTATTTGGAATTAGACTATCATCCATATCATCAAAATATTGAAACATTGCAAGAAGCCTTCTTGCTTCACTATATACAGGTTCAGTATTTGGAATTTCCTGTAAAAGTGGAACTGCATATTTTTTCAAAACTGAAATTTCATATATAATTGAAGAATTGAACATAATATCAGCTTCTTCTTGATAAGGAAAAATATACTTTTGCTCACCACGATTAACAGAATACCACATATTAAGAGTATGTAAAGCTGTATAATTTCTAAAATTATTATCTCTAACAATTCTTCTTATAAGTCTTGTATCAGTAGTTGAAATTCTATTATAATAATCAATATTTAAAACTGTTAAATCACTAATATAAATTTTAAATTTATTTTCAGGTGGAATTAAACTTGTAAGTCTGTCATTCAAGCAATGAATTCCCTCCATAACAATTACTTGATCTTTCTCAAGTTTTAATTTATTTCCAAGATATTGTTTATGACCAGTTTTAAAATCAAATGTAGGAAGACTAACCTCTTCTCCATTTAATAATTTTACTAATTGATTATTTAATAAATCTAAATCAAGAGCCTCAATACGTTCAAAATCGTATTCTCCTTTTTCATCTTTTGGATTATTTTCTCTTTCAACAAAATAATTATCAACAGAAATCGTAACAGGCTTAATTCCATGAACTCTTAAACCCATTCCAAGCTTTCCAGCAAAGGTTGTTTTGCCAGAAGAAGAAGGACCAGCGATTAAAACCATTCTAACATTTCCACGTTCTTTAATTTTTTCAGCAATTTCAGCAATTTTCTTTTCATGTAAAGCTTCTGAAAATAAAATTAGCTCTTTTTCTTTTCCTTCTCTAATTTTCTTATTTAACTTATAAACAGTATTAACTCCCAAAATCTTATAAATTTCATCATATTCATTAAGAGCAGAAGCAAGTTTTAAAGAATCAACAAGCTTTGGAAGATAGTTAGGTTCTGTTGTAGATGGATATCTAACTAAAATTCCCCCATGATATTTTGAAATATCATAAATTTCAGCAAATCCAGTAGATATTGGCATAGTTCCATAAAAATAATTAAAATACTCTTCACAATAATATAAAGAAACCTTTTCTTTGCCAACATTTAGTTGAAGTTTTCCTCTAACAGAATCTTCATCTTTATAAAACTTTTCAGCTTCTTCAGGTGTCATAATTTTCTTAATTATTGGAATATTACTTCTTATAATTTTATCCATTTCAGTTTTAATATTTATAGCAACTTCATCAGTTACTTCCATATCATCAAAATCACAAAACATGGCATTTGATAACTGATAATCTACCTTAAACTTTGAATGTGGATAAAGCCTCTCAACAGCCATACAAGTTAAATATAAAAGTCCTCTAATATAAATATCTCTACCATCTTTTGTTGTTCTATCTAAAAATTCTATTTTTCCATCTTTATCTATTGGACCATTTAATGATGAAATTTCATTATTATATCTTGCAGCAATAGCATTTTTTGGAACTACGTCAGATAAAGCATCTCTTAACGCTATTCCCTCTTTAACATCATAAGCTTTATTATCATAAACAATTTTCATAAGTATTTCCTCTCCTGTTCTTTAATTAATAATTGCTCCCCAATTTTTTGAAATGAGTATTGCCCCACAAATAGCGCATAAAGTTCCTAAAATTTTCAAAAATAACACTGCGCCATTATGATTAGAAACGCTAAAATATTTGTTAACTAATATTCTCGCATCATATATTAATTTTACACCAATTACTAAAATAATTACTCCTATAAATAACATAAACGTTTGCATTTAGACATCCTCTTCTTTTCAAAAAATAATGTTATTCTATAATACATCATTTTTTTCAATTTGTAAAGTAACATAATACTTAAATTTCAATTCTATTTTTAAATTTATTTTCTACAACCTTTTGTAAGACTCTATTTTCTGGCTTTTCTAAGTTTGGGTCTTTACTTAAAATCTCTATTACAATCGCCTGAACTTGTCTTAATATCTCAATATCTGTAAATAAATTTGCAATTTTAAATTCTGGAATACCATGTTGTTTTGTTCCAAAAAATTCTCCGAGACCCACGAAGCTCTAAATCCTTTTCAGAAATAACAAATCCATCATTTGAATTTCTAATAACATTCATTCTCTCTTGAATAATTCTAGAATTTCCTTGATATTTCAAAATACAATATGACTGATAATCACCACGTCCTACTCTTCCTCTTAACTGATGAAGTTGAGCAAGTCCAAACCTTTCAGCATTTTCTATTACCATTATATTCGCATTTGGAACATTTACTCCTACTTCTATAACTGTTGTAGAAACTAAAATATCAATTTCACCATTTTTAAATCTTTCCATTATCTCATCTTTTTCTTTTGGCTTCATTCTTCCATGTAAACATTCTACTCTATAATTTGGAAAGATAATTTCCTTATATTTTTTTGCAAGTTCAACAGCTGACTTTAAGTCCATTTCTTCATTTTCTTCAACTAATGGACAAACTATGTAACACTGCCTTTTTTCAGCAATTTGTTTAGAAATAAAACTGTCAACTCTTGGCTCTAAATCTTTTGTTACAGTATATGTTTCAATTGGTTTTCTATTTGGAGGAAGTTCATCTATAACAGAAATATCCAAATCTCCATATAAAATAATTGCTAATGTTCTAGGAATTGGAGTTGCTGTCATAACTAAAACATCAGGAGTCTCACCTTTTTGAACAAGTTTTGCTCTTTGACGAACTCCAAACCTATGTTGCTCATCTGTTACAACAAGCCCAAGATTTTTGAACTCAACATTATCTTCAAAAACCGCATGAGTTCCAATTAATACATCAATTTCACCATTTTTTAATCTTTCTAAAATTCCTTCTTTTTCTTTTTTAGTTATTCCACTAACTAAAAGCTCACATCTTATTCCATATTTGCCTAAAATCTCCGAAAACGATTCTAAATGTTGTCCAGCTAAAATTGCAGTAGGCGCCATAATAACAGCTTGATAACCACTTTTTACACATTTATATGTAGCAATTTCAGAAACTACAGTTTTTCCAGAACCAACATCACCTTGAAGAAGTCTATTCATAGGCTTTGAGCTTTCCATATCACTGTTTATTTCTTCTAAAACTTTTTCTTGAGCTCTTGTTAAGCTATATGGTAAATCATTTATGACATCAGACATTTTAATATTTTTGTCAAAACAAATTCCCTGTTTATTTACATCATATTTATTTTTTAATTTTAAAAGAGCAAGTTGCATTGAAAAAAGCTCTTCAAAAACTAATCTCCTTCTAGCTCTATTAAATTCCAAAAAATTATCTGGAAAATGTATTTGTTTTATAGCAGTATTTATATTTTCTAAATTATATTTATTTATAATATATTCTGGAAGCGTTTCATCTAGTCTTCCATAAGCTTCATTAATTCCATTTTCAATTATTTTTCGAAGAGTATTTTGAGAAAGCTTTTGCGTTAATGGATAAATTGGAACTATTTTTCCAGTCTTTTCATTCACTCCTTCTAGCTCATAAACTGGAGACTGCATAGTTGGTCTCTTCCCCTTCATTTTTACTTTTCCATAAAAAGTATATCTTTTATCAGTAGTAAAATTATTTTTAAGGTATGTTTGATTATACCAGACAAGCTCAATACCACCTGTTTCATCACGCGCAAGTAATTTACAAAGCACCATATTAGGTTTAATTCTTATCTCACTCATTCTTCCAACAGGATAACAACTAATTAAAGCTTCTTCTCCATCAACTAAATCTGAAATCATTTTAGGTTTGCTTCTATCTTCATAATCTCTTGGAAAAAAAGTTATTAAATCTTCTAAAGTTTCTATTTGAAGTTTTTTTAAAAGAGCAACACGATTAGGTCCCACTCCTTTAATGTATTGAACATTTTTTTCTAAATCTACCATTAGTATTCCTCTTACATTACTTTATTTTGCTAATTTATATATAGCAGTAGCATAAATTTTACTACTTAAGATTAGTTTCTCTATATCAACAAATTCATCAACTTGGTGACACATATCAAAATCTCCTGGAAAATTCATTCCAAATGAAACACAATTTTTAAAAGCTCTTGCAAAAGTTCCTCCACCAATAGCAATAGGCTGTTCATTAAGACCTGTTTCTTCATTAAATATATCAGTTAAGGTTTTTACTAAATAGCTCTCTTTATCAACATAAAGTTTAGTATTACTATTTTCCATTTCATATTCTAAATCTGGAATTTTTAATTTTACTTCATCTAAACATTTTTTTATTTTGTCAAAATTAGTATTTACTGGCACTCTTAAATTTGTATATAATTTAAGTTTTCCATTTTCATATTTCATAACTCCAATATTTGAAGTTAAGACACCACTTTCATCTTTAGTAGAATCTCCACCAAAACAACGAGGAGATTCTATATCAAAAAATCCTTCCTCATCTAATTTATCTATATACCAGTTTGGCTTTAAATACTTAAGTAATTTTGTAATTGCATTTTCTCCCATTGTAGGAAATGCAGCATGACTTGCTTTTCCATAAGCAACAAGTCTTATCGTATCTTTACTTATTTTTTCAATATGAACTCCATCTCTATTTGAAAATTTTTCTATATCTTTAGGATTTACTAATTTTAATCTTATCATACAATATTTTGGAACAACATTAATAGCGTTATTTCCAGTAGATACTTCCAATATTTCACAATTTGGAATTTCAAATTCATGTTCAAGTTTAACTGTTATAATTCCTTTTTCAGCATAAATACATGGAAAATCTGCATCAGGACTAAATCCAATAGTCGGAGCTTCTTCATTTTGCTTATAATAATTTATACATTTCCAATTTTTCTCTTCATTTAAACCTAAAATAAGTCTTACTCTTTTACTAACTTTTGTAGTTTCTAAAACAGCTTTCATAGCATAAAGACTAGCAATTACAGGTCCTTTATCATCAATAGTTCCTCTTCCATAAAGCTTTCCATCTCTTTCAACTGCTTTAAATGGGTTTGATGTCCAACCATCTTCTATATTAGCTGGAACAACATCTAAATGACCTATAATTCCAACCATTTCTTCCCCTTCGCCAAATTCTATATATCCGCAATAGCCATTCAAGTTCTTTGTTCTAAATCCTAGCTTCTCTCCAAGCTTTAATATATAGTCTAAAGCCTTCTTACATTCTTCTCCAAAAGGAGCTTCTAAATTTCCAGTTTCTTCTGAAATACTTTTAAAACTAACTAAATTTTTTACTTCTTCAATTATTTCATCTCTTTTAGAATCAATATATTTTTTCAAGTTTTCCTCCCCTAAAAATCACTTTAACCATTATTTTTCATAGCTCTATCAATTCTTCTTAAAGCATCTTTTTTAGCCATATCCTCTCTTTTATCATAAAGTTTTTTACCTTTTCCAATTCCAATTTCAAGTTTTACTTTACTATCTTTAAAATAAATAGAAAGAGGAACAAGACTTACAGCTTTTTGTTTTATCATTCCATAAAGTTTAAATATCTCTCTTTTGTGAAGTAACAACTTTCTATCTCTTAATGGGTCTTTATTATAAATATTTCCTTGTTCATAAGGACTAACATGCATTCCTAAAACAAAAGCTTCTCCATTTTTAATCATAACATAAGTATCTTTTATATTAACTTTCCCACTTTTTATTGACTTAACTTCTGTTCCACTTAAAACAATTCCTGCTTCAAATGTACTTTCTATTGTATAATTATGCCTTGCAGTAGGATTCTTTGCAATTAGCTTTTCCACTTTCTTTCCTCGCTCTCGACCTAAAAATCTATCTATATTTTATTTTTTTTTAATATATTTGTCAATACAAAATACATTAGAGCAACTCAGCATTCAATTGCTTTATTTAGATACAAAGAATAAATATAAACCTCTTCAACTTTTTTATTTGTTCCATACTCTAAAGCTTGTTTATATAACTGTAACTGTTTTTTATATTTATTAATTAATTCATTTTCATCATGTTCAACATAATCTGTTTTATAGTCAACTAAAACTAAATTGCCATTAGAATTTTCATAAAACATATCAATTATTCCTTGAACTAAAATGTTTCCAATACTATTATCATCTTTAAAAATCTCTTTCGCTGGAATTTCTAAACAAAATGGTTTTTCTTTATAAATCTTTTTAGCTTTTTTAATGTTTTCTGCAAATTCAGAATTTATAAATTCAAAAATTTTTTTACTAGAAATTTTTTCTGATTCTTCTAATCTTATAAAGTTTTTAGATACTAATTCTTGAATAAAACTTTTGACATCATCCTCGCTATTTACTTTATTAAAATCAATTTTTTGCAATACCAAATGATAAATAGTTCCAATTTCAGAAGCAGTAATTCTTTCGTCTTTAAGAAACTCTGGAATTGTTTCTTCAAGTCCAACATTCTTATTATTTAATTCAAAAAAGTCTATTCTTTCGTTTTCAATTTTTTTCAAAACACTTACTGTTGTCTTAATTGGAAGCTTTGATAAAAATTCATTTTCATATTTCCAATTTAATTTCTCTTCCAATTTCTCAAAATCATTATATTCAGAAAAATCACATTTTTTAGTTTCTTGTTCTTCCTCATCATCTCTTAAAAATTCCTTTGAATTTATAATATTAAAGTCTATTTCTTCATATTTTTTATCTTGAAGCTCTTGATTTAAAAGAGAATATTCTATCCAATCTAAATATGAATCTTTTGCTCTTAATAAATTAAGACTAATTTTATTATTATTTGTTTTATATAAATTCAAAAGTTTTCTTTTTTTATCAAGCTCTTTTTCCTCATTTTTTCTAACCGCTGTAATAATTAATTTTTCTTTGCTACGTGTTAAAGCAACATAAAGAATTCTCATTTCTTCTGAAATTGATTCATCTCTTAACTTTATTCTAATGGCTTTTAAAGCATGTGTATTACATTCTATTTTTCTTATATTATCAATGTACTTTGGACCAAATCCTAAATCTTTATGTAGTAACAAACTTCCTTTCAAATCTTCCTTATTCATTTTTTTACTAGAATTGCAAAGGAAAACAACTGGAAATTCTAATCCTTTACTTTTGTGAATACTCATAATTCTAACGACATTTTCATTTTCACCAATAATTTTAGCTTGACTTAAATCAGAATTTCCCATTTTTAATTTTTCTATAAATCTTATAAAATTAAATAAACCCTTAAAGCTAGTTTTTTCATATTCTTTAGCTCTTTCAAATAGCATTTTTAAATTTGCTTGCCTAATACCACCATTTGACATTAAACCGACAATAATTATAAAAACCTGTTTCAACAAAAATCTTCCACAAAAATTCACTTATTGGTAAATAATCTTTTTCTTCTTTCCATTCTTGTATTTTGTCTAAAAATAAATTTACCTTTCTTCTTAAAGCTTCATTTTCTAGCTCTTGCGAAGCTTGAACAACTGAATTCCAAAAATATTCTGCTTCTAAATTTACAAGCCTTATTTCAACGATTTCATTATCTGTAAAATTAAAAATTGTAGACCTTAAAACACTAACTAAAGCTATATCATCAAGTGAATTGTCTAAAATTTTTAACAAATTCATAATTGTTTGTATTTCTATTGTATCTAAATATTCATCAGCTCCATCTGTAAAAGTTGGAATTTTATTTTTTACTAATTCTTTTTCATAAGAATTTGCAGATTTCGTAGAACGCATTAAAATTACAATATCTCTATATTTTATAGGTCTTAACCCTAATTTTTTATCATTTATTAAAACTTTAGAATTAATTAGTTCTTTAATTTTTTTTGCAATAAATTTAGCTTCAATTTCTTCTTTTTCTAATTCTTTGATTTCACTAATAACAATATTTTCTTGCTCTTCATCATCTTGCTCAGTTTCCCAAATATTGCTTTCTTCATCTTCTATATTTTCATCTTCTTCATTATTTTCAATAACATAAATTTCAGATGACTTTGAAAGAGTATTTTCCGTTTCTTCATATTTAGCACCTAAATTTAAAAATTCATCTTCAGAATATTCAATTTCTCCAAGTTTTTCACTCATAATATTTTCAAATACTAAATTAGTAAAATTTAAAATATTTTCTCTACTTCTAAAATTTTTAAAAAGTTTTATTTTTAAACCATTTTCATTTCCATCTAAACTATATTTATGATATTTATCTAAAAATAGTTCTGGACAAGCTTTTCTAAATCTGTAAATACTCTGTTTTACATCACCAACAGTAAAAATATTATTTCCCCTTGAAATTGAACTTAAAATAAGTTCTTGAACATTATTACTATCTTGATATTCATCAATTGCAATTTCCTCAAATTTTTTACTATAATTTTTAGCAACTTCTGTTGGAATATAACCTCCACCTTCTTGTTTTTTTATTAAAATATTTAAAGCATAATGTTCAATATCATTAAAATCAATTAAATTTTTCTCTTTTTTCTCTTCTTTAAAAGCTTTATCAAAATCTAAAACAAACTCACATAAAGCTTTCATTGTACTATACATATCAGCAATATCACGTAAAGCTGATTTACTATCATAACTAAGGTAACTTGATACTTTGTCTTTAAATTCTTTTTTACTATCTTGTCTTATTTTTTGAACAATTTCTTTTTCCTCTAAAGTAACGTTTTTGTCACTTTTCCATCTTGGAAACATATCTACTGTATTATAAAACTCAAAAGCCTTGTCCCAAGATTCATCTAAAGTATTATTAAATTCCCTAAGTTTTTCTAAAGTTTCTTCTAAATTTCTTGTACAATCAATTAATTCTTCATATTTATTTGTTAATTTTAAACATTCTTTAATACTGTCTTTGCAAGAACACGCAACTTCTTTTAACTCATTTATTAAAATCTTTCCCCAAATAGTTTCAGAAAAATCTTTATTTTCTTCTTGATTTATATTAAACATTTCTCCTTTTTCTTTAAGCCATTCATCTGGAAAGGCTGAAGAACTGGCAAATGAATATATTTTCAAAATTAAATTTTGAAGTTTTTCATCACCTGTATATTCTCCATAAGTATCAACAAGTTTTAAAAAATTTTCATCTTCCTCTTCATATTTTTTTTCAAAAACATTTTCTAAAACCTCTTGTTTCATCAAAGTTATTTCTTCTTCACTTCCAATTCTAAAGTTAGAAGAAATATCAATTTCAAAAAAATTATTTCTTATTACATCTAGACAAAAAGAATGAATTGTACAAATACTAGCTCTTGAAATTAAATTAATCTGTCTTTGTAAATTTAAGTTTTCTGGTTCTTCGTCTAACTTCTTATAAATAGCATCTAAAATTTTCTCCCTCATTTCAGACGCAGCAGCATTTGTAAACGTTACAACTAATAATTTATCAATATCAATATTATCTCTTAGTATTTTTTGAATAATACGCTCAACAAGAACCGCCGTTTTTCCGACTTCCGAGCGGCTGCAGCAACTAACATATTTGAACCTTTTTTATAAATTGCATCTTTCTGTTCATCTGTAAATTCCATAATCTTCTCCTAACTTAAGATTTTTAAAGCCTGTTTTATAATTTCCTCTGTTGATAAACTTCTATCAATTTTTGCCAAAGCATTTTCAACATCTCTTCTATTATACCCTAGAATTTGAAGCGCATCTCTAGCATCATTAGAATAACTTTGTTCTTTAGCTTTCGACTTTTCTTCTTTTGAACTTTCAACATTTGTTAGCTCTTGCTCTGCCTTTAACTTATCTTTAAGCTCCAAAACCAATCTTTGAGCTGTTTTATTTCCAATTCCGAGGAAGTGATGTGATTTTCTTAATATCACCTGAAACAACAGCTATAGCAAAGCTTGAAGCTTCTATACTTGATAACATATTCATAGCTGATTTTGAGCCAATTCCACTAACTGAAATCAGTAATTCAAACATTCTTAATTCTTCTTTTGTATTAAAACCATATAAACTTATATTATCTTCTCTTACCTGATAATAAGTATAGACTTTTACTTTAGAATGTAAATCTCCAAGTCTTCCTATTGAAGGATTTGACATAAATATTTTATAACCAATTCCGCCTGTTTCTATAACTACAAAGCCATTTGACTTTTCTTCTAAATCACCTTTTATATATGAATACATCGTTTAATTCTCCTTTAAAAAACTATATTATAAATATATAACATCTGTTCTAAATTTACAAGCGAACATCACAAATTATTTCTAATCTTAAAATTAAAATCGAAAAATAAAAAAAAAAATTGCCTTTAATTTTTTAAAGGCAATTTTTTTTTTATTTTAATACATTCCACCCATATCTGGTGCTGCTCCATGATTTCCTCCACAGCCACAATCTTTTTCTTTCTTTGTTGTAATAACTCTTTCAGTTGTTAAAATCATTGATGCAACACTTTCAGCATTTTGTAAAGCAGATCTTGCAACTTTTGTTGGATCTACAATTCCAGCTTTCTTCATATCTACATATTCTTCTTTATTTGCATCAAATCCAACACCTATTTTTTCTTTCTTAACATTATTTAAAATAACTGCTCCTTCTAATCCAGCATTTTCAGCAATTTGTTTAACTGGAGCTTCTAACGCTTTAATTACAATTTTAACACCTATTTTTTCATTTTCAGGAACTTCATTTAATAGTTTTTCAACCTCTGGCAATACATTAACATAAGCTGTTCCACCACCTGCTAAAATTCCTTCTTCAACAGCTGCTTTAGTAGCAGATAAAGCATCTTCAATTCTTAATTTTTTATCTTTCATTTCAACTTCTGTTGCAGCACCAACTTCAATAACAGCAACTCCACCAGTAAGTTTAGCTAATCTTTCATGTAATTTTTCTTTATCATAAGAACTGTCTGTTTCATTAATTTCTTTTTTAATTTTAGCAATTCTTTCATTTAATAATTTCTTATCTCCTGAACCATCAACAATAATTGTATTTTCTTTACTAATTTTAACTTGTTTAGCTTTTCCAAGTTGTTCTAATGTTGTATTCTTTAACTCTAAGCCTAATTCACTTGTAATAACCTCTCCTCCAGTTAAAATTGCAATATCTTCTAACATTTCTTTTCTCTTATCACCAAATCCTGGAGCCTTTACAACAGCAACATTTAAAACGCCTCTTAATTTATTTAAAACAAGTGTTGAAAGTGGTTCTGATTCAATATCATCAGCAATAATTAACATTTTTCCACTATTTTGTGATAGTTCTTCTAATAATGGTAAAATTTCTTGAATATTACTAATTTTTTTATCAGTAATTAATATATATGGATTATCCATAACAACTTCCATTTTTTCGCTATCTGTAACCATATATGGTGAAACATATCCTTTATCAAATTGCATACCTTCAACAACATTAACATCTGTACTTGAAGTTTTTGATTCTTCAATTGTTATAACACCATCTTTAGAAACTTTTTCCATTGCATCTGCAATTAGATTTCCTATTGTTTCATCTTTTGAAGAAATTGTAGCAACACGAGCAATATCTTCTTTTCCATTAACATCTGAACTTATTTTCTTAAGTTCAGATACTGCCTTTTCTGTAGCTTTATCCATTCCTCTTTTTATTGCTAAAACATCTCCACCGAGCTGCAACATCTTTAATTCCTTCTTTTAACATTACTTGAGCAAGAAGTGTAGCAGTTGTTGTTCCATCACCTGCAACATCATTTGTTTTAGTAGAAACTTCTTTTACTAAAGAAGCTCCCATATTTTCAAATGGATCTTCTAATTCTATCTCCTTTGCAATAGTAACACCATCATTTGTAATTAAAGGTGAACCATAAGATTTATCTAAAACTACATTTCTTCCTTTTGGACCAAGTGTAACTTTAACAGTATCTGCCAATTTATTTACACCATCTAAAAGACTCTTACGAGCTTCCTCTCCATATTTTATATCTTTAGCCATTTTCTTTCTCCTTCCAAATCAATTTATAGCTTCGTCTAACATTGTTACTACTCGCTCTAAATTGATTTTATAAATTATTATTTAACATTTTTACTCTACTTTCGCAAGTATATCATTTTGACGTACGATTATGTAGTCGACTCCTTCGTATTTAACTTCTGTTCCAGAATATTTGCTTGTAATAACTTTATCGCCTTTTTTTACTTGCATTTCAATTTTTTCTCCATCAACCATTCCACCAGGTCCTACTTCAATAACTTCAGCAATTTGTGGCTTTTCTTGTGAACCAGAAGATAATATTATTCCACTTTTAGTTGTTTCCTCTGCTTCACACATTTTAATCAAAACTCTGTCAACTAATGGTTTTATCATACTTTTTCCTCCTTTAATATCTATTTATATTATTCAAAATCCTCAAAAAAGTTCTAATAAAAATTAGCAGTCCATTTCAAAGACTGCTAAAATAATATACCCATTTTTACATTTTGTCAATACAATTTTTAAAAATATTTTAATTTTTTAAAACAAAAAGACAAGGAAAAGACAAGGGGACGGAGCTTTTGTCTTAGGCTTTTCGGGATTGCCGTTTTTCCTTAAGACAAAAGCTCCGTCCCCTTGTCTGGCGTGCGTGCATGGCATCCCCTTACCTACCTTAAATAGTAGCTTTAATAAACTCTTTAAATAATGGAGCAGGCTTATCTGGTCTTGACTTAAATTCTGGATGGAATTGTCCACCAACAAAGAATTTATGTGTTGGGATTTCAACAATTTCTACTAATAAACCATCTGGTGACGTTCCAGAAACCTTAAGGCCTGCTTCTTCTAATCTTTCTTTAAAATCATTATTATATTCAAATCTATGTCTATGACGTTCATTTATATCATCTTGTCCATAAATTTTATGTGCTAAAGTATCTTTTAAAATATGACATGGATAACTTCCGAGTCTCATCGTTCCACCTTTTTTAGTAACGCTTTTTTGAGTTTCCATTATATGTATAACTTGATTTGGTGTCTTTTTATCAAATTCTTCTGAATTTGCATCTTTTAAACCTAAAACATCACGAGCAAATTCAACAACTGCCATCTGCATTCCAAGACATATTCCTAAAAATGGAATATTGTTTTCTCTAGCATATTTTATTGCTGTAATCATTCCGTGGAATTCCTCTTTCACCAAATCCACCGTGGAACTAAAATTCCATCATATTCTTTTAATATCTGATGAACATTATTAGGTGTAATATTTTCAGAATCAATATATCCAATATTAACTGAAACTCCATTTTCATATCCACCATGTCTTAAACTTTCACTAACAGATAAATATGAATCATGTAATTGCATATATTTTCCAACAATAGCAATTTTAACTTCCCCTGAAATTCCTTTTATCTTTTTAATCATCTTTTGCCAAGCTTCATTTTGAGGTTTTATATTATCTAAATGTAGATGTTTACAAGCAGCAACTGCTAATCCTTGCTCTTCTAGCATTAAAGGAACTTCATATAAGTTTTCAGCCGTTAAGTTTGGAATAACATTTTCTGGTCTTACATTACAAAACAAAGCAATTTTTCTTTTTGTTTCTTCTGGAATTTCTATTTCACTTCTACAAACTAATATATCTGGCTTAATTCCATAAGATTGCAATTCTTTAACAGAATGTTGAGTAGGCTTTGACTTTAATTCATTTGAGCCTGAAATAAATGGAAGAAGGGTAACATGAACATATAAAACATCTTCTACTGATTTTTCTAAACCTACTTGACGAATAGATTCAACAAAAGCCAAACTTTCAATATCTCCTACTGTTCCACCAAGCTCAGTTATTACTACATCAACATCAGAATTTTCAAAACTATAAATATTTTCTTTAATCTCATTTGTAATATGAGGAATTACTTGAACAGTTTTACCTAAATAATCTCCGTTTCTTTCTTTATTAATAACACTTTGATAAATTTTTCCGAGATGTTACACTACAATTTTTATTAAGATTAACATCTGTAAATCTTTCATAATGGCCTAAATCTAAATCTGTTTCAGCTCCATCATCTGTTACAAAAACTTCTCCATGTTCATAAGGGCTCATTGTTCCAGGGTCAACATTAATATATGGGTCAAATTTTTGGTTTATAACCTTATATCCTCTATTCTTTAGTAATCTTCCTAGAGACGCAGCTGTAATTCCTTTTCCTAGTCCAGATACTACTCCTCCTGTAACGAAAATATACTTTGTTCCCATGTTTTCCTCCATTCTTTATTAAAAATACTATTTTATTATTTCTTGTTTCATTTTTTCAGGAGCCCTAACTTTTGATAAAATATATTTATAAGCTCTTTCAAACTCTAGCTTATCATCACCCTTTTTAATTATAAACTTATATGGATTTTTTCTTGTTTTAGAATATATTATAATAGTTCTTTCTTTTTTCTTAACAATATACATATCTTGCCAAGCTAAAAAATTATATTTTTCACAACTAATTCCTTTATCTGTAATTTTTACAACGTCATAATTTATATATTCAAAAATTACATAAACAACAAACATTATACACGTTTGTAAAATTACCTCTGTATTATGAATTATAATTCCTAAAACGATTAAAAAAACCGCATATAACAAAATTATTAAGTTCAAAGTTTCTAAAATTTCAGATAACCTAGATTTTAAAATAATGTTCGTTTCACCCATACTATAATCACTTTTCCTTTGTTTATTTATCTTCTTTGTTTTACAGCTTCATATATAACAATTCCAGCTGACACTGAAGCATTTAAAGAAGTAATTTTTCCATTCATTGGAATTTTTACTAATAAATCTACATTTTCTTTAGTAAGTCTTCCCATTCCAAATCCTTCGCTTCCAATAACAATGGCTATTGGTCCTCTAAAGTCTTGTTCATAATAATATTTTTTGCTATTACCATCTGTTCCAATTATCCATAATCCATTTTCTTTTAACATTCTTATCGTTTCATTTAGATTATTTACTCTTGCTACTTTAACATAACTGGTAGCACCAGCAGAAACTTTTGAAACTGTACTATTTACTGTAACAGTTCTCCTTTTTGGAATAATAACACCGTGACAACCAGCAGTTTCAGCAGTTCTAATTATTGCCCCAAGATTATGAGTATCTTCTATTCCATCTAAAATAATTATAAATGGCTCTTCATTTCTACTTTTAGCATAATCTAAAATATCTTCCACTTCACAATAATTAAAAGGTGGAACTACAGCTACAACTCCTTGATGAAATTCAGCCATAGAATCCAATTTTTGTTTTGAAACCTCAACTATTACTACTTTTTTATCATTAGCTTTAGCAATAATTTCATTAATAGAACCATGTTTTTCTCCACGTTCTACATAAAGCTTATTAATATCTCTATCAGATTTTAACAATTCCAAAACCGCATTTCTTCCACTAATAACATCTTCATAATCTTTTTCCTCTATTTCTCTTTCACGCGGTTTATTGTCATTTCTATAACTATTTTTATTATAACTTTGCTTTTCTTTTTTTACAATATATTTTTCAGCTTTTTCTCGATTTATTCTTGCCCTTCTTGATTGCTTAGCTCTATATGACTCTCTCATTCTAATCCTCCTCTGAAAGCTTTAACACTGATAAAAATGCTTCTTGTGGAACCTCAACATTTCCAATTTGACGCATCTTTTTCTTACCTTTTTTCTGTTTCTCTAAAAGTTTCTTTTTTCTAGTAATATCTCCACCATAACATTTAGCTAATACATCTTTTCTCATTGCAGATAAAGTTTCTCTAGCAATAATTTTTCCACCAACAACAGCTTGAATTGGAATTTCAAATAACTGTCTTGGTATAACTGTTTTTAACTTTTCAGCCATTTTTCTTCCTCTATCATAAGCTGAATCTTTATGAACAATAAATGAAAGAGCATCAACAGATTCATTATTTATATGAATATCAAGTTTAACCAAATCTGCTTTTTTATATTCTTTAAATTCATAATCAACAGAAGCATAACCTTTTGTTTTTGATTTTATAGAATCAAAAAAATCATAAATAATTTCATTTAATGGCATATCATAAACAAGCGTAACTCTAGTCTCATCTAAATAATGCATATTAACATATTCACCACGTCGACGTTGGCAAGCTTCCATAACGTTTCCAACATATTCTTTTGGAATCATTATTTCAACCTTCATAATAGGCTCTTCAATATATTTTATTTCAATTTGAGGTGGTAAGTCTGCTGGATTATATATTTCTAAAACTTCTCCAGAAGTTTTATTTACTTTATAAATAACAGATGGCGCTGTTGTAATTAATCCTAAATCAAACTCACGCTCAATTCTTTCCATAATTATTTCTAGATGTAATAATCCTAAAAAACCACATCTAAAACCAAAACCAAGAGCAACAGAAGTTTCAGGCTCATAATTTAAAGCCGCATCATTTAATTTTAGCTTTTCCAAAGCCTCTTTTAAAGCCTCATATTCACTTCCGGTCTACTGGATATAATCCACAATAAACCATTGAATTAGCTTTTTTATAGCCAGGTAATGCGCTATCTGCTGGATTATCTTTAAGAGTAATTGTATCACCAACATGTAAATCTGAAATCGTTTTTACAGAAGCAGCTATATATCCAACTTCTCCAGCTTCTAGGCTATCAGAAGGAATATAAGTTCCTGCTCCAAAATAACCAACTTCTGTTACTATAAAACTTTTTCCGGTAGCCATAAATAATATTTCATCATTTGGCCTAACTCGCCCATTTTTAATTCTTACAAAGCTTAAAGCTCCTTTATAATTATCATAAAATGAATCAAAAATTAAAGCTTGCAATTTTCCTTCTCTATCACCTTTAGGAGCTGGTATATCAGTTACAATTCTTTCTAATACTTCATCAACATTAAGTCCAGTTTTTGCTGAAATACATGGAGAATCCATTGCTGGAATTCCAATTATATCTTCTATTTCTTTTTTTACCTCTTCAGGTCTAGCGTTTGGCAAATCTACTTTATTTACAACAGGTAAAATTTCCAGATTATCTTCTAAAGCAAGATAAACATTAGCTAATGTTTGAGCTTCAACACCTTGAGTACTATCAACCACAAGAATTGCTCCTTCACAAGCAGCTAAACTTCTAGAAACTTCATAATTAAAATCAACATGTCCAGGTGTATCTATTAAATTAAATGTATATGTTTTTCCATTTTTAGCAGTATAATTCATTTTTACAGCTTGTGACTTTATTGTAATTCCTCTTTCACGCTCAATATCCATGTTATCTAAAAGCTGTTCTTCCATATCTCTCTTTTCAACAGTTCCAGTCATTTCAATAATTCTATCAGCAAGCGTTGATTTTCCATGATCAATATGAGCTATAATACTAAAATTTCTAATTAGTTCTTGAGCATTTTCCATAAAAACAGTTATCTCCTCTTATAAAACAAAAATATTATATCAAAAATTCTTGTTTCTTGCAATATATTATTACTCATTTTGCCATAAAAAACATGGATATCCTTTATTAATTCTCCAAGTAGGATCAATAGTCCATACTCCGCTTGCAAACTAAATCTAATTTATATATAAGAGAATTTGTATTAGTTATAGGACTTAACATAAGATTATCAGTTATCTTTGTTCCAAAATAAATTGAATTTCTATTTGTAGCTGGATAATATGAATCAATAACTGTTGCGCATTGATGCGTAATTTGGAAAATCATTAAATTATTTTTTATATTTTTAATTGTTCCAATATTATAACAATATTTTACTATATTTTTAGACTCATCTGTGTTCTCAAATTCTAAATCATTTTGAGTTCCACCCAATATTCCTCCGTGATATTCATTTGAACACGTAACATTTCCTGTATTATAACAAAGTTCTATTGTAATAGATTTATTAAAAATATTCCAAGCTCCACCAACAACTCCACCAATAGCTTTACTTCCAGATACTTGTCCACTATTATATGATTGAGTTATAGCGCAATTTTTATCAGTTCTTTGTAATTCAATATAGCCTACAACTCCTCCACCACATTGAAAACTACAATTAACTGTTCCTTTATTTCCACAACATTCAATATATGTTTCACTACTAAATCCACAAATTCCTCCAACAGATTCTCTTCCTGAAATATCCCCATAATTCATACAGTATCCAACATAACCTGAACATACTCCAACAATTCCACCGACTCTATCTGAATAACCTGTTATTTCTACATTTGATTTACAGTTTTTTATAAAATTGTCACTTGCTCCAGCAATTCCACCAATATTTTTTAATTCATTTCCAGAACTAATTTTTCCATTTATTGATAAATCTGAAATCTCTCCTTTATTCATTCCAAAAAGCCCCTGAAAATCACAAGTTGAAGTTATTTGCAAATTTGAAATAGTATGATTTTTTCCATGAAATCTTCCACTAAATGGGACATTTTCACTTCCTATAGGTTCCCAGTTTTCAGATAGTAAACTTATATCATTTAATAAATATAAATCTCTATTTTCAAAACTTACCATTTGACTATTTTGTAATTTTCTAAATTTTAATAAATCTGTTAAGTCATTTATTCTAGATGTATTTGGAATAATTTTTTCAGATTCTTTTGTATTTCCTTTAAAATCAGTTCCTTTTACATAACAACTTTCATAAAATGGAATGTCTTTAACATTAACTTCAAAAATCTCACGCTTTTCTTTTGGCTCATCTTCATAATTAAAGGTTTTATATAACTTATCATTTATATAAAGCTCAATTTTAGCTATCCCACTAATTTCATCTTTTGCTGTAATTGTAAATACTCCTTGTAAATCATTTACTTCAGGAGCTGAAACTTCTATCTCGTCAAAAATCTTATCAGGCTGTTCTATATATAAACTATTTATTCTAATTATTTCAATACTATCACTATCAATTACATATTTTGCAGAAGCTTTAGGTGTTACAAAAAGCAATAGTAAAATTAACATAAAAAATAATATTTTCTTATTCAAAATCTATCCCTCCTCTTGAATATCTTTTACTCTCATTTTAATGTTAAAATCCTGACTTAACTCACTTGTTCTTGTTTCATCAAATCTTACTTTAACTTTATAATCTTGATATTCACGAGAAATATCGAAAATTTCGGGATTTTTAGTAGAATAATTTTCTAGCTCTAATAATTCTTCATTATCATTATTAACTTTATAAAGCTCAATTTTTAAAGGAGCATCTTGTTGTGACACTTCTAAAATAATATTATATTTTGACTTTACTTCACTTGAAATTTTATCTGAAAAATTTTGAACTCTAAAATTATATTCAAGCTCTTCCTCTTTTCCTAATTCTTCCTTAATAATTTCATCGTTTTCACTATTTACTTCTAAAACGAATTTTGCAACCTTAGATAAACTATTAGTTTCCTGCCTTTGAATAAATTTAGAATATGTGAATTTAAAAGTAATTGTTACAATTACTATAAGTAACATTACCATAATGAAAAAAATTTTAACTAAATTGAATTTAAACATCTTTAATTTTGCTTAAAGAAAATATAAAAATATTATACCTATAAAATATGAATTATAATAACAAAATTTTTAACAGATGTCAAGAGTTTATTTTAAACTCTTAACATCCTCTCAATATTTTTTATAATATTATACAAATTAATCCACCACTACCTTCGTTTACAATTCTTTCAATTGTATCACGAAGTTTACCTTGCGCATCTTCTGGCATTCTTGCAAGCTTGTTTTGAAGCCCTTCATTTACAAGCTCATGCAAACTTTTTCCAAAGATGTTTGACTCCCAAATTTTCTTTGGATTTTCCTCAAACTCTGAAAGTAAATATTTTACCAAATCCTCTGATTGTCTTTCACTTCCAACAATCGGAGAAACTTCAGTTTCTGTATCAATTTTTAACATGTGAATTGAAGGCGCTTTTGCACGAAGCTTTACACCATACTTACTTCCTTGTTTTACAATTTCTGGTTCTTCTAATATCAAATCATCAATTCCTGGATTTACAATTCCATAACCTCGTTCATAAACTTCATGAAGAGCATAAGCCATTTTATCATATTCTTTTTTTATTTTAGAAAATTCAATAATTGAACTAAATAACTCCTCTTCATTTTTAATTTCAGTTCCAGTCATATTACTCAAAACATCATAAAATAAACTATCTTTAAGAGCTACATCAATTCTTACAACTCCACTACCTAAATCAATTTCACCAATATTTATATTTTCAACATTTTCATTATTTTCCATTAAAAATTTATATTTTTCTTTAACATCAATAATTTTATTTACGTCTTTAAAAGTTTCTCTAACAGTTGTAAATAAACTATATTTAAGTTCATTTTGTAAAGGTAAACCATTAACCCATTTTGGTAAATTTATATTAATTCTATCAACACTAAATTCATATAATAGTCTCTCAAAAATATTATTTAAATCGTCTAAATTCATATTTTCGCAACTCATAGGAATTACTTGTGTTTTGTATTTTTTCTCTAAATTTTTAGCCAAATTTTGACATTCTGAAGAACCGTGGATTTCTTGAATTTAAAATCATAATAAAAGGTTTATTTAGTTCTTTTAACTCATTTACAACTCTCTCTTCTGCTACAATATAATCTTCTCTTGCTATATCTGTAATACTTCCATCTGTAGTTACTACCATTCCAACAGTTGAATGTTCTGTAATTACTTTTTTAGTTCCTATTTCTGCAGCTTGTTCAAACGGCATTTCTTCTTGTGACCACGCTGTTTTTACCATTCTTGGAACATCTTCCTCCATAGAACCTAATGCTCCATTTACTAAATATCCTACACAGTCCACAAGTCTTGTTTTTAATTTAATATTGCCATTAAGACTAATATTTACAGCTTCATTTGGAACAAATTTTGGCTCAGTAGTCATAATTGTTCTTCCACCTGCGCTTTGAGGAAGCTCATCAACACTTCTTTCTCTTTTGTAATCATTTTCAATATTTGGTAAAACTAATAACTCCATAAAATTTTTTATGAATGTAGATTTACCAGTTCTTACAGGTCCTACAACACCAATGTATATATCCCCACCCGTTCTTACCGCGATATCCTGATATATCTCGAAATTTTCCATAAAAAATAACCCTCCTATACATTTTGTACATCATTTATTTAATGTATATTAGGGTTAAACTTTTTTATTACTTAATTTTTAATTTGTAATTTTATAAACCTTTCCATGTGAGTAAACAAATTTGTTTACATTTCCAGTAACAACATAATCTTGAACATCTTTATTTGATTTAAGTGTACTTGCCTTTTGTGAAACTTTTACAGTTGAAGTTAATGAACTTGCTCGTTCTGCAGCCGTTTGAATAGATCTATAATAATTAACTAAAACTCCCTCTGTATCAACTTGCGTTCTCGATTTTTGGGAAACATTATTATATGCAACCATAACAAAAATCAAGAAAAACATCATTGAAAGCAATGCAAATAACGCTATTGCACCTCTATTACTTCTCATAACAAATCCTCTTTTTCTAATTTTATAACATAATTGTAACTAAATTTTCAAAAAAATTCAACATTTTTCATATTACATTTTTATTACAATATTTCGCATATTTTCCAAATTTTTATACATAATAATTTTAACAAACAATCGAAAGGATTTTCAAATGGATTCTAAAGATAACATAAAAATATTTGACAGCTTTGATAAAAACTTTGAATATCTAAAAGTTAAATACAATTTATTAATAAATAGTGATATAAATACACGTGAATTTGATATTTCAGTATCTAGCAAGACTTTTAAAGCACTTCTTATTTTTATTGATGGAATTACTGATACAAAATCTATAAATGATAATATTTTAACACCTCTTATGCTAAAAAATTCAATAAGAATGGCACCTTCAAAACAGATGAAAATTAATAATGTTCAAAAATTTAATCTTCAAGAGTTTTTGGTCAACAAGCTTATTTCTCAAAATGTTGTTGAAATTTCAAAAGAATTTTCCGAATGCTTTAAAAAAATTAATTCTGGTTATGCTGTTCTTTTCGTTGATACGCTTGATGTTGCTATTTGTATGGAAACAAGAAAATTTCAATTAAGGTCTATAACAGTTCCTCAAGCAGAATCAGTTGTAAGGGGACCACAAGCCTCATTTATTGAAAATCTTAGAACAAATACTGCTCAAATTAGAAAAATAATTAATAATGAAAATTTAATTATTGAAAATACCAATATTGGCGAAATTACTAAAACTAACATTTCAATCTGTTATATGAAAAATATAGCAAATGATGATTTAGTTTCAAAAGTTAAATTTAGGCTAAACAATTTAAAAATAGATAGTATTACGTCTTCTGGAGAAGTTGAAAATTTAATTAAAGATAACTTTCAAAATCTCTATCCAGAACTTATTGCAACAGAAAGACCTGATAAAACAAGTAGCCTTATTTTAGCTGGAAGAGTAGCAATTCTAGTTGACGGCTCTCCATTTGCTCTAATAGTTCCGGCATTTATGCTAGATTTCTTAATATCACCAGAAGATTCTAATTTAAATAATATTTTTGCAAATTTTTTAAAAATTATTAGAGCAATAGCTTATTTTCTAGCGATTTTACTACCTGGAATATATATATCTGTTACTACTTTTCATGATGAATTTCTACCGACTGAACTTTTGCTTGCAATAAGTAGCGCTAGGGAAAAAATTCCTTTTCCTATTATTTTAGAAGTATTTTTAATGGAGCTTTCTTTTGAATTAATTAGAGAAGCTGGAGTTAGGGTTCCATCAGCTTTTGGTCAAACTATTCGGAATAGTAGGAGCATTAATTTTAGGAGAAGCTGCAGTTTCAGCTAATATCGTGAGTCCTATTTTAGTTATAATTATATCAATAACAGCTATTTCAGAATTTTCTTTACCAGATTATTCATTTTCATTTTCAACTAGAATTTTTAGAATTATGTATATCATTTTAGGATATTTATTTGGACTTTTTGGAATTGCCTGTGGAATTTTTACTCATCTAATCTTACTATTTTCTTATGATTCATTTGGAGTTCCATTCTTGGCTTACAACTCATTTAAAAATTATTTATCTAAACCTATCTGGAAAAATGAAGAAAGAAATAATATTTTAAAAACAAAAAGACCTAAAAAAGAGCCTAAAATTTCTATGAAGTGGAGGAAAAATGAAGAATAAACTTAATCTTTTCGAAGCAATTTCATTAATCACAATAATAACGATAGCGCAAATAGTTTTAGACTTTCCTGAATATTTAGTTGATTTAACAGGAACTGGAACTATAATAAATCTATTATTTTTAGCCATTATTTCATTAATATTTTGTATAATTATTTCTAATATCTTCAAAAATTTTTCAAACCATGACATTATCGATATTTCAGAAATAGTTGGAGGAAATTTCTTAAAATTTATAGTAGCAATAATTTTTATAATATTTCTTTTTATTACTGCAATATCTGCTATTTTAAATTTTTTATTTTTAATAAGAAATATATTTTTCCAAAATACACATTCACTTTATATTTTATTAATTTTCTTAATTACTATTTTAATTGCAAGTCGCAAAGGATTTTATTCAATAAAAAAAGTATCTACAATTTTATTTGGAATTTTAGTACTATCTATTTTTAGCTTGTTTTTTGGTGATAATGGAAATTTAAACAGTAATAATCTTATTCCAATTTTTGGCTACAATTATAAAACAACTTTTCAAACTGGACTTGCTAATATTTTTATATTTAATTTTATATTAATGTACTTCTTTTTAATGCCACAACTTTCAAAGAAAAATGATTTTAAAAAAGCTGTATTTTCCTCTTTTGGAATAAACTTAGGATTACTATTAATTTCAACAATTTCAATACTATTATATTATCCAGTTTCAATAACACATTCAATTACAAAAATAAATACTATGAGTACAATTCTTTTAGTAACTAGAAGAATTCAAATAAGCTCTTTTCTTTCACAAACTGATAGCATATTTATATTTATTTGGAGCTTTGCTATACTTAATTATATTTCATTTTTAATAGATTCTATAACATATATTTTAAATAAACTTTTCAAATATGAAGATAAAACAAATCTTTCATTTCCAGTTATTTCAATCATTTTAGGTGGAGTGCTTTTAGTTGATAAAATCATTCAAATTGAATTTTTAGAAAATACAATTTTTAAGTATTTCTCAATTATTCTAACGTTTGGAATTTCTTTTATAATTCTTATCTTGGGATATTTAAAAAATAAAAAGAAAGGATTAAAAAATGCAAAAATTACGAAATAGAATTTTTCTTGTATTATCATTTATTTTAATCTTTTTGCTAACAGGTTGTACAAATTCTGAAGAAAACTTAGAAAATTATTATTATGTAATGGCCATTGGAATTGATAAAGGAGAAGATACAAAAATAAATTTAAGCGTTCAAATAGCTTCAAATTCTTCTGGAAGTCAAGATTCAGATGGTGGCTCTTCTCAGTCTAATTCTTCAAATATCTATTCTGTTCCATGCAATTCAATAGATTCAGGAATTAGTATTTTAAATAATTTTTTAAGTAGAAAAATAAATGTTTCTCATTGCTCTGCAATTATCATGTCTCAAGAACTTGCTAGTAGTGGAGTAAAAGAATATATAAATGCTTTAGGAAATAATACTGAAATAAGACCAACTTGTAATATAATAATTTCTTCAACAACTGCATTAGATGCTTTAGAAAAAATCTCTGATTCTAGTGAAAACTTTTCAGCTAGATTTTATGAATTTTTAAAAACTTCTGCAAGATATACAGGATATTCAATAGTACCTGAACTTAGCGAATTTTTCTACTGCTTAAATTTTGAAGAAAGCTCAAATATTGCAACATTTGCAACTGTTTCTGATGAGATATTTCAAAATACTGGAATTGCTATATTCAACAAAGATAAATTTATTGGAAATCTATCTGCTTTAGATTCTATTTCTTTTTCACTAATAACAGACAGACTTGAAGGAGCGACAATTTCAGTAGCAAATCCTAAAAATTCAGACAAGCTTATTGATGTTCTAATAAAACAAGTTAAAGAGCCTAAAATAGACTGTAATCTAATAAATAGTTATCCTTTTATTAAAATTACTTTTTCTCTTGAATATGATGTTTTAAGCTCAACTTATGAAATTGATACAGCCTCTGAAAAAGGAGATAAATTATTAGAAAATTCCATAAATTCATATATTCAAGAAATGATAACAAGCTTTTTGTATAAGATATCACATAAATATAATGTCGATATTTGCAATTTTAAAAACAAAATGCTTCAAGAATACTTGACTTTAGATGAATTTGAGAAAATTCATTGGGATGAAATTTATAAAGACTCATATTTTGAAATAGAAGTCAATGGAGAAATTGAGAGTTTAGGAATGTTCTCACAAGAATAAAAATATTAGAATATATGACTGGAGTGATTACAATGAAATTTATTTATATAATTGTTTTAATATACGTTTTTTGGCGAAGTTTAAAATACGGAAAATACGAGATAGAAGTAAACAAAAATAAACCCGCAGGAATATCAATATTTTTCTTAACATTCATGCGGGCTAATATTTCCATTAATTTTATTGCTTTTTAAATACTAATTAAATATTTTTTTGTTCATTTCCAAAAAGATTAGCAAACTCATTTTGTACCTTCTTTTGAAGATTTGTTGCATAAGTACGACTTGCGCCTTCAAAATCAGTAAAACTATAGAAATTCTTTATGTCTGTATCTTGGTTTGAGAAAAATGGTTTTGATAAAACTTTAGCTTTATATTCGTTAGCTTTATCATAATTTTGCTCAACACCATCTCCCCAATAATATAATTTTCCTAAATAATATGAAGAAAATACATTATTGTTTGCTTCAGCTTTTTCAAAATATTCTTTAGCTTTCACATGGTTTGTAGGAGTTCCTTTTCCATTATAATAAATAACTCCAAGATAATATGATGCACCATTTATTCCATTCTTATCAGCAACTTCCAAATAGTTTTTAGCTTTTTCATAATTAACATCTACACCAATACCTCTGTAATATCTTAATCCAAGCTCATAAGCAGCATCATTATCTCCTTGTTCCGCTAAATTTTTAAGATTTTCAATTGATAAAATTCCCATAAAATTATCTCCGTTTCTACTATTATTCGTCATCTTTCTATTAAATTTTACCACTTATTTCCACAAAATACTATAATTTTTATATTACATTTTTATTTCATTCGTAAAACATTTAAAATGAAGAACGGTATTTTAAAGTCATCTCACGGTTTTTCTGGACATCTTCACCAGTCAATGCTGTATCATACAATCGCGCAGTATAAACCGCCCCCTGCATATAATACAAACTACCCATGGAATTAATTGGGCAAACACCAACATAAAAATTTGCATTTGGTACATCCCAAACTTCTAGACCTTGATTATACGCAATTTTATCACAGGTCGTAAATCCGAAGAAGTCCACCATTAACATAGTAATAAAAAGTATCCATATCACTTTCAACATCACTTCTATCATAAACCATTGTTAGATAAAAATCTTCACTAACATCAAACCCAAAATCTCTGTTTCTAACATAAATTCCGTAAATTATCCGTTTTAAGAGTCCCTTTACCATGTATTTGGCATCCGTTTGGCCAAGACCTGCCTATCCAGCCTGAATTATTCAAACCGAACTTTAATCCATAATCATAATTTCCTTCAAGTGATATCAATCGACAAAAAAGTCCCTGAGCCATGTAACCAGCTCCATTCTTTCCATTATGATAGTACAACCTGTCTAAATTTGCATATAATTCAAATGTAAACCCTAACTTGTTACTAACATCTTTTCCGAGCTAATTTCAAGTATCCCCCTTCTCCTAATTTATTTTCAATAGACTTGTTAAATAATAACGCTTTAATATCCGCATCATAAGTAATGTCTCCAAAAATTTCGACATCAAATTTTTCACGCAATTCATTAGCTTTCAAATCTCCTTCAGCATCAACAAATTCCTCAAAAGTTGTAGGATCAATATTCAGTATTAAACCCTTAGACACCGCAAGTGTTGCTTCTATATTCCATTCCATATATCTCTCACTCAATCCCATTAATTCATTATTTCTATAATCTATTATATAGTCCTTTTTTAATGTTATTGTTTTTCCATCTATTTCATATTCTCCTTTTGTCAATAAATAATATCCACTTCCCCATCTTCCCGTTTCTTCACTACTTTCATTATAGTCCATCACCATATCCCATTTTGTATCATTTTCTGTATTTTTAGTATATAGTCTTTTTCCTGGTAATTCTTCTGGTGTTTCATCTTTGTCATTTTCTGGTAATTTTACTTCATCTTTCTTTGGCAATATCTCTCCTACTATTTGTATTATATCTTCTGGTAATGCTTCTTTTCCTCCTAACGTCGTATTTATTCCTGCTTCTTCTGCTATCTTTCTTTCATATTCATCAGTTCCTATAAAGTATAATTTTCCATTCAATACTACAAAATTATTCATATCCTCCATTTTCATTGATGACATATATTCTTTCATTTTTTCTCCTGAAACATTTATTTCTTCATTTAAATGAATTTCTAATTCTTCTTTATATGTTGAATACTGACTTAATAATCTTGCATCTAACGCTTTACTTACTATTCCATTCTCTCCTATAATTGCATTTAGTGAGACTCCAGCTAAAATTAGTAGGACAATGACCGTGACTTTTTTATTTTATGATTAAAATTTATATTAAAAAAATAAAATTTGCTATTTAATATATGCAATCTTGTAAGAAGAACTTTTTTTAATAAAATCAAAATTTTTAAATTCTATGTATATAGTTTTACTAAGAACTGATGAAAAATAACAGAAGTAACATAATTATCCATCAATTCTTCTTCAGACAAAGACTTATTATATATTCGCATAGCATAAATAAACATTTTCGTATAATTCCAAGCACCATCCCAATTCATCGAGCTCCTGCCTATACAGAAACAATTCAAATCTTTTAATCTGCCATTGCAAAAATATTCCCATGTTAATACGTTAAAACCGCCATCTGCTATATTTTTCCCGTCTAAATATACAGTATGTTTAAAATGCTCTCCATTTCCATCCTTTTTATATTTTTCAGAAACATCTACCGAAACACTTAAATAATGCGGTTTACCATCATATAAGCTAAAGCCAACATCAATCATTTGGTTCCAGACATCAGGAGACGAACTATAATCCGAAACTGCCGTCGTGTTATAACCCGCATTCCAAAAGATTGACGCCCCCGAATTCATGAACCCAAATCTCATATCAGCCTGTTTATTCTCAAGCCCATTCCAATACCCTAAAATTCCATCAAAAGTAGCACTGATCTCCTTACCATTATTATAGCTCTTACCTTTTTCAAAAATCCCATAAAATTCAAATGTAAATCCATTTCTAGCAAATACTTCTTTTTTAGTTAATTGTTTTTCTTCTCCTGTTTCTTCATCTGTTCCCATATACTTTGTTCCGTCTACATGATACATTAGACTATCATCATATGGTACTTTTATATAATCATTTACTCCATCAAAATTAAATGATGTCGGTGTTAATCCACTTTCATCATTATAATCAAAATTTACTAATTC
>CANQOG010000009.1 GCA_947625415.1 uncultured Clostridia bacterium | reverse complement strand
ATGAAGGTTTTTCCTTATTTTTTATTAGAATTTTAAAATATTTTTATATTTTTTCAAAAAAAACCGAAACTTAAAAAAATTCAAGTATTGACTTTTATTGTTAAAAGTAATATAATATTATAGTTAAATTTTGAGAGAAAAAGGAAGATTTAGAAGAAAATGAATAACGAAAAAATTAGAAATGTAGCAATAATCGCACACGTTGATCATGGAAAGACAACTTTAGTTGATGCAATGCTTAAACAAAGTGGAATTTTTAGAAGTAATGAGCAAGTAGATGAAAGAGTTATGGATTCTAATGATTTAGAGAGAGAAAGAGGAATTACTATTCTTTCTAAAAATACAGCTGTTCATTATGGAGATTATAAAATTAATATAGTAGATACTCCAGGTCATGCTGATTTTGGTGGAGAAGTTGAACGTGTTTTGAAAATGGTTGATGGTGTTGTTTTATTAGTTGATAGCTTTGAAGGAGCAATGCCTCAAACTAGAGAGGTTTTGAAAAAATCTTTAGCTTTAGATTTAAAACCGATTGTTGTTATTAATAAAATAGACAGACCAGGAGCTAGACCAGAAAAAGTTGTTGATGAAGTCTTAGATTTATTTATTGAATTAGATGCTTCTGAAGAGCAATTAGATTTTCCAGTTGTATATGCGTCACGGAAAACAGGGAACATCAACACTAGATTTAAGTGTTCCAGGAACAGATTTAAAACCATTATTTGAAACAATTATTAAAACTATAAGTGCTCCAAAATGTGATTTAGATGGAACAGCTCAAATGTTAGTTTCAAATATTGAATATGACGATTATGTTGGAAGAATTGCTATTCGGAAGAATTGAAAGAGGATATTTAGAACTAAATATGCCAATTACAATTTGTAAAGCTGATAAAAACGAAAATGCTAGAGTAACAAAACTTTATACTTATGAAGGCTTGAAAAGAATTGAAATAGAAAAAGCTGGAGCTGGTGATATTGTTGCTTTATCAGGTGTTCCAGACATCAATATTGGTGATACAATTTGTGATTTTAATAATCCTGAAAAAATAGACTTTGTTGATATTGATGAGCCTACAGTTTCTATGACATTTAGTGTTAATAATGGACCATTTGCTGGTCGTGAAGGTGAATTTGTTACAAGCCGTCATTTAAGAGATAGATTATTTAAAGAGCTTGAAAGAAATGTTTCATTAAGAGTTAAAGAAACAGATAGTTCTGAAAGCTTTGAGGTTTGTGGTAGAGGTGAACTTCACTTATCAATTTTAATTGAGACAATGAGAAGAGAAGGCTATGAACTTTTAGTTTCTAGACCAAAAGTAATTTTTAAGGAGATTGATGGACAAAAGTGTGAGCCTATTGAAAGATTGGTTGTTAATGTTCCAGATGATTGTATAGGAACTGTTATTGAGAAAATTGGAAATAGAAAAGGCGAAATGTTAAATATGGAGCCTGCTGAAACTGGACATACTAAAATTGAATTTAAAATTCCATCAAGAGGTTTAATCGGTTACAGAACAGAGTTCTTAACAGATACAAAAGGAAATGGAATTATGAGTCATATATTTGAAGGCTATGAACCATATAAAGGAGAAGTATTAGCTAGAACAAGAGGAACAATAGTTGCTTTTGAACCAGGAAAATCAATTACTTATGGTTTATATAATGCTCAAGATAAAGGTGAATTGTTTATTGGACCTGGTGTTGAAGTTTATGAAGGTATGATTGTTGGAATAAACTCTAGAAATGAAGATTTAGCAATTAATGTTTGCAAAGAAAAGCATTTAACAAATACTAGAGCTTCAGGTTCTGATGATGCGCTTCGTTTAGTTCCACCAATTCAAATGAGTTTAGAGAAAGCTATTGAATTTATTCAAGATGATGAATTAGTTGAGGTTACTCCTAAATCTATTAGATTAAGAAAGAAAATCTTAAACAACAAAGATAGAGAAAGAGCAGCAAGAAGCGCAAATAAATAGAAAAATGGGGACACTTTTTTAAAGGTGTCCTGTTTTAATATTAGTGGAGATAGAAATGGATTTTAAAATTTTAGAAGAAGTTAAGAAAAAAGCTATTGAAGAGCATATTCCAATTATTATGGATGATACTTTAAATGTTATAAAAGAATATTTAGAAAATATGAAGCCTGAGAAAATTCTTGAGATTGGAACAGCTGTTGGGTATAGTGCGAGTCAGCTTGTAAAACTTTCAGGAGAACAAGTGAAAATTGATACTATTGAATTAGATGAAGATAGAGCAAAACTTGCAATAGAAAATATAAAAAAAATTGGACTAGAAGATAATATTAATGTTATTGTTGGAAATGCTGTTGAAATATTACCTGAATTAAAAGGACCTTATGATGTAATTTTTATTGATGCTAATAAGGGAAAATATCCGTTTTTTTTGCAAGAGGCTCTTAGAATGTCAAAAAAAGGAACAATTATTTTTGCTGATAATGTTTTATATAAAGGCTATGTTTTAGGTGATTATAATAAACATAAACAAAGAACAGCTGTAAGACATTTGCGTGAATATTTAGCAGAAATCATTTCTAATGAAAAGCTTGATACTCAAGTTTCAACAGTTGGAGATGGACTCGCAATCAGTATTGTTAAATCTTAAAAAACTCTTGAAAATGAGTTACTTTTTTTGTATAATATTAACGATAAAATAGATATAATATTTTTGAGGAATTGGAGAATGAGAAAAGAGAGTATTTCGATAAATGATGATAATCACTTGAGAAAAGTGAGTTTTGCGGGAAGAATTAAATTAGGAATTAGAAGAATCAAAAATGTGTTTAAAAACGCATGGGAAACATTTAAAGAAACAGACAAAAAAGAATTATTTACAAATATATTTAGCTCTAGATATTTTATACTTTTTATATTCATTATTATATTTATAAAAACAATAATTTTTCTTGGAAATACAGTTTTTTATAAAAATGGTGGAATTTGGCCATGGCATTTAAGACAGACAGCATTTTTTATAATTATAATGGTAGCTCCTATGTTATTATTTAGAAGCTCGCGAACAAGGTTTGGTTATGGAATTATTTTAAATTTGCTTGTAAGTGCTTTGCTTTTTGCTGATGAGCTTTACTATTTATATGCTTCAAATATTATTTCAGTTATGCAAGCTGGAAATCTTCAATATAAAAATGAAATAATGGCTGCAATTCCGTCTTTATTAAAATTTAGACAAATATTTTATTTTATAGACTTCCCAATAATTATATATTTTTTAGCATCTAAAAAGGTTAAAGTCGAAAAAATTAAAAATTTTAAATTAAAACCAGTTTTAATTATGGGTTTAGTTATAATAGTTTTGTGTACATATTATCACTTTATCCCAGAATCTTTAGAATTAGTTACAGGATATATTTATAATAAGAAAAATTCTGTTAGATATGGAACTATTTACGGTTTCCATTTTGTAGATATAAGAAATGCAATTACTCATGATAATAATGTAAAATATGAAAATTTTGATGATATGATAAAAGAGTATAAAAGTTTTAAAGAATTTCAAGAAGAAGAAAATTCTCAAAATTTAGCTTATGCTGGAATTGCTGAAGGAAAAAATGTAATTATTTTGCAACTAGAATCTGTACAAGATTTTGTTGTAAATAGAAGTATAAATGGTAAAGAAATTACTCCAAATTTGAATAAATTTTTAAAGGAAAATATAAAAATTACTAATATGCATGCTACAAGTTATACAACTACGGCAGACTCTGAACATAGTGTAATTACTTCACTTTATCCACTTGAAAATGGAGAAGCGTTTGCTAAATATTATGGAAATACTTATGATAATATATTTCAGTTATTTAAAGATAAAGGCTATTATACAATGTATGCTCATGGAAATTATGCATATTTTTGGAATAGAAAAAATGTTACTTCAAAGCTTCCTATTGACAAGAAAACGTTTTTAGAGAACTTTGATGATAGGTCAGAATTAATTAGAACATATTTATCTGATGAACTTTTATATAAACAAACTGTAGAATTATTTGAACAAGCAATAGAAGAAAATGAAGGACCTGTTGTTTATGATTTAGTTGCATCTTCTAGCCATAAACCATTTGAGCTTGCTGGAATTATTGATAAGTATAAAAAAGTTTCAATAGATGTTGGAAATTTATCTGGAACAGAACTTGGAAATTATTTAGAAGCTGTTAATTATGCAGATTATGCATTTGGAATTTTTATTAATTTGTTAAAAGAAAAAGGGCTTTATGATGATACGGTTATAGTGGTTTTTGGAGACCATTATGGAATGCAAATGTATGATGAAAATTTAATTGAATTTTTAGGATATAGCAAAAATGACTATAATGATGCTAGAATGCAATTTGAGTTTTCAAATGTTTTAGCTGGAATGAGAATTCCAGGAATTAAAAATTTAGTAATAGATGAGCCTGTTAGTAAAAGTGATATAAAACCAACACTTGCTCAAATTTGTAATTTAGATGATACTTTTTCTATTGGAATGAGCCTATTTGAAAGAAAATCTTATGTTGCTATAAATAATGGAAAAGTTATTACGAAAGATTATTATTATGATGGAAGTGGCTGGTTTAAGTTATCTAATGGAGAAGAAGTTGATTTAAGCTCATTGCCTGAGGAGCAAAGCTCAAAATTAAAAAGATATAGTGAGGAAGCAATTAAAGAAATAGATATTTCAAATTCTGTTGTAATTAAAAATTTACTTCAAAAGAAATTGAGTAAGTTAAAAGAAGAAAATATGGAGTCTGTGAATTTAGACTATAGCCCAATAGTTACAGAGGAGTAAAAAGTGAAGAAAAATTTAAGATATATTATTGCAGTAATTTTAATAATTTTATTTACATTTTCAATAGTTCCAAAAACATTTCAAAATGATACATTCTATGTAATTGAATTAGGTAGGCAAATTGAAAAAACAGGAGTTGATTGGAAAGACCATTATTCAATTCATAAAAACTTAGAATATAGATATCCACATTGGGCTTTTGATGTTATAAATGCTAAAGTCTACGAATTGTTTGGGTTTGATGGAATTTATGGACTTACTGTAATTTTTGCTTCGATTTTCATATTGCTAGTTTTTTGGAAGTTAATAAAAAAAGATGTTAATTTTAATCTTGCTTTTATTAGTACATTGATTATTTCATATATGATGAAAGATGCTTTTTATGAGAGAGGTCAAATTGTATCATATTCACTTTTCTTCATTGAATATATGATACTTGAAAATTTTGTAGAAAGACCTACTCTTTTGAAAAGTTTGGGATTATTTATAGTTTCAATGTTAATGGCTAATTTTCATAGTACTGCATGGATTATGATGCTTGTATTATTGCTTCCATTTATTGGAGAACAAGTAATATATTTTTATAGTTTAAAAGGAATAAATGAGAGAGTATTAAGAAAATGCAATAGAGATTTAAACAATGCTAAAAGTAAAGGATTATCAGAAGATAAAATAGCAAAATTAGAAAAAGAAATTGCTGAAAGAGAAAAATATAGAGTTTATTATGAAAATGATAAGACAGAACATAAGATTATCATTGAAAAAAATCCAAATATTAAATATATTTGGATAGCATTTATTGCTTTAGTTTTAGGCGCTTTTGTTACTCCACTAAAACTTACACCATTTTTGTATTTTATAAAAGTAAGTATAGGAGATACATTAAACTATATTAGTGAGCATTTACCAATTATTCCTGCAAATAATTTTCCATTTTTGACTTATACAATTGTTATTGTTTCTTTGATTGGATTTACAAATATTAAATTAAAACTTAGTGATGCATTTTTAATTTTAGGGCTATATTTAATGGCTTTAACTGCTAGAAGAAATGCTTTCTTATTAATTGCATTAACTTCTTGCATTGTAGTTCAAGCAGTAGATAGCTTTATAAAATCACATCAAAAAGAAGTAAAAGAAGCAAGCAAAAAAGTTTTTGCATTTTTTGGTATTTGTTCTATAGGATTTTCAGCTTATATGTTTATTGATAATTGGAATGTAAAACATATTGATGAAAGTCTTTATCCAGTTGAGGCTACTGAATATATAAAAGAAAATTTAGATTATAAAAATATTAGATTATATAATAGATATGATTATGGAAGCTATTTGCTTATGGAGGGAGTTCCAGTTTTTTTAGATTCAAGATGTGATTTATATACACCAGAATTTAATAAAGGAGTTACTGTTTTTGATGATTTTATGAAATTGTTTTATGGAATGATTACAATTTCAGAGCTTATGGATGAATATGAGTTAGAATATGCTCTTGTTCCAGTTGAGCAAGTAGAGCAAGTTTATATGAAAGAAGATTCAAGATATACTGAAATTTATAAAGATAAAAATTTTGCTTTATATAAATATGATGCAAGGTAAGAGGTGTTAAATGTTTAAAAAAGCAAGTAGAAAAAATGAAAAGAAAAGTAATCTTATAGTTGAGAGTAAAACGCCTATAAAGTCTGATGATAAAACTAATAAGCTACAAGACAAGCTTTTAGAACTCGAAGATTCTGAAATAGAGGCTTTATTTCAAGCGGGAAGAATTACTCAAGATGAATATGAATATATTTTAAATTTTAGAAAAAATAAAAAGTCTCGTAAAAAAAGCGAAAAGGATAGATTTGAAGAAAGAATTAGATGTGATAATACAATTATTCAAAAGGTTATAGATTTAGGAAGAAAATTTAGAGTAGAAAATTTATTAGCGCGTGGACAATTTGAAGAAGCTAGAAAGGCTGATGTAAATAAAGAGTTTTTTGATGAGATAGATAAACAAGAATATCAAATAGATGAAAGAGTTAGAGATAAGAGAAAAGAGGAAAGATTAAAAGAAAAATATATTGATAGAAATTCTAGAGGAAGAGGAAGAGAGCGTGATTCAAGATAATGAAAGTCTTAATTATTGAAGATGATAAAATATTATCTAAAACTATTGAACAATGTATCTGTTCTAAATATGATGTTGATAGAGTTTTTGATGGTGAAGAAGGAGTAATGTATGCTGAAAATAATATTTATGATGTAATTATTCTTGACCTCATGATTCCAGTTATGGATGGATATTCAGTTTTAGCAACTTTAAGAAATAAAAAAATTTATACACCAGTTCTTATATTAACAGCTAAAGACGGGCTTGATGATAAATTAAAAGGTTTTAGACTTGGGGCTGATGATTATATGGTAAAACCATTTAATCGTGAAGAATTGCTTGCTAGAATTGATGCTATAATTAGAAGAACAAGTGGAAACTATGGAAATAATATTTTAGAATTTAAAAATTTGAAATTAGACTTAAATAGTCGAACAGCAAGTGTCGGAGAAACAGAAATTATTTTACAAGGAAAGCAATTTGATGTTTTGGAATACTTAATAAATTCAAAAAATACTATTATAACAAAAGATCAGATATTTGATAAAATTTGGGGGTTTGATTCAGATACTAGTACAAATGTAATTGAAGTTTATACAAGTGGTTTAAGAAAAGAACTAAAAAAAGCTGGGTATGATAAATATCTTAAAACCATAAGAGGTGTAGGTTATATTTGGACTGAATAATGGTAAAGGAGAGGATTTCTTGTGAATGAGCAAAAAATTTTAAGAACTCAACTCTTTAAATATATTAAATCAAATTTGCTAAATTTAATTATTGTATTTATTCTTTTTGGTTTATTTATGATTTTCCTAGTAAGGAGAATTACTTTAAGTTCAGTAAATATGGAACTTAATGAAAATTCTAGAGCAATAAAAAAGAATTTAAGAAATTCTGAAGTTTTTGAAATTAATCAAGATAAAAGTAGTATTGATGAATTACAACAGTATGGAATTTTGTCAAGTATTACAAATCCTAAAATTTTATGTATTATAAGAGATAAAGATGGGAAAATATTGTCTACAAATTCAAGTTATTTATCAAATGAAGCATTTAAAGATTTTGAATTTGATGACAAATATGTTGATAAATCTTATATAGTTAAAATTAACGATGAATATCTTTATAAATGTAGAACTATTGATATATCTGATGTTACGGAATTTTCAACTGGCTATATTCAGCTACTTATAAATATCGATTTTGAAACTGAAATGATGCAAAGCTATGATAGAATTGTTATATGGTCAGTTATTTTTGGTATGGGAATTTCGGTTATTGCAAGTATTATAATTTCTAGAAAGAGTTTAGCTCCTGTTTCAGAAATGCTAAAAAGACAAGAAGAGTTTGTCCAAAATGTTTCACATGAATTAAGAACTCCTCTTACAATTATTCAAGCAAAGCAGGAATTATTGTTAAGTGCTCCTGATGCTAAAATTGTTGATAAACTAGAAGATATATCAATTTCTTTAAATGAAACAAAGAGAATGTCAAAGCTTACAAAAGATTTAATGACATTAACTCGTGGAGATTCAAAACAATTGGAGATTAATAAAGAAGAAGTAGAAATTGATGAATTTATAGAAAATATTGGAAAAACTTATAGAGAAATTATTGAACTTCAAGAGAAAAAATTTAAACTTGATTTAAACTATAAAAAAGTAATTTCAATTGATACAAATAAAATTTATCAAGTTATTGTTATATTGCTTGACAATGCAATGAAATATACAGAGCCAGGAGATGAAATAACAATTAAAACTTATTTAAAAGATGGAAAATGCAATATTGATGTAATTGATACTGGAATTGGAATCAGTGATGAAGCAATAAAACGTGTATTTGAGAGATTTTATAGAGCTGAAAATAGTAGAAACCGTGATACTGGAGGAAGTGGATTAGGTCTTTCTATCGCAGATATGATAATTTCAAAACATGGTGGAATAATTAAAGCAGAGCATAATATTCCTAAAGGTACAATATTTACCATAAAATTACCAAGATAAAATTTGAAAAAAGTATTGATTTTTGAAGTTTTGTGTGGTAAACTATTACTGTTAATCGATAAAGTATACGGAGGTTTTTAGATGGAAATAGCAAAAAATATAGTGGTTGGAGCATATTTAATTATATGTTTAGTATTAATAATTTTAGTAATGAAACAGTCAAAGGAAGATAGTGGTGCTAGTGGAGCAATAGTTGGAGGATCTTCTAACAACTTTTATGAGAAAAATAAAGGAAGAACTAAAGAAGGTAGAATGAAGAGAGCTACAATCATTTTAATGATATTGTTCTTTGTATTATCTATAACTTTAGGAATTATATATGTATAGAAATTTATTTAATAAAAGGCTTGCTTTTAGCAAGCTTTTTTTGTTCAAATTTGAGTTTTGGAATTTTGAGAACTATATAGTTTTCATCTTATAAAACTTAAGTTAAAAAATACTTGTAAAAAAAGGTAAAAAAGGGTAAAATAATTTTGGCGATAGGAGAACATTATGAAGAAAAAATTGAAACAAGTTGGAGTATTTAGAAATACAGAAAGAGGATATGGTTTTATAGATTTTGATGAAGATGACAAAGAAAGTGTTTTTATTGCTCATAACATGATGAAAGATGCTTTAAATGGAGATACTGTTGAGTTTATTATAACTGTTCCAAAAAGGCGGGCGGAAGAAGAGCTGAAGGGAAAATTTTAAAAGTTATAGAAAGAAATAAATCAGAAGTCGTAGGACTTTTTAAAAAGTCACGTGGCTTTGGTTTTGTTATTCCTGATGACAAAAAATTTGGGTCAGATATATTTGTCGAAAATAATAATTGTAAACATGCTAAAAATAACGATAAAGTCGTTGTTAAAATTATTAAATATCAACAAAAAAATAAGAATCCAGAAGGAAAGATTGTTGAAGTTTTGGGAAGAGCTAATGAGGCTGGAATTGATATGTTGTCATTAATTAAAGAGTATGATTTGCCTTATGAATTTCCAGAAGAGGTCTTGCAAGAGGCAAGAAAAATTCCTCAAAAGATAGATGAAAATGAAATTAGAAATAGAAGGGATTTTAGATTAGAAGATTATCACGTTTTTACTATTGATGGAGAAGATGCAAAAGATTTAGATGATGCAGTTTGTGTAAAAAAGCTTGATAATGGAAATTATAGTTTAGATGTTCATATTGCTGATGTTAGCTATTATGTTAAAGATGGAAGCAAGTTAGATAGAGAAGCTCTTTTAAGGGGAACAAGCATATATATGTTAGATAGAGTAATTCCAATGCTTCCAGTAGAATTATCAAATGGAATTTGTAGCTTGAATGCTGGGCAAGATAGATTTGCGCTTTCTTGTTTAATGGAAATTGATAATTTACGGACAAGTTGTAAAGTCAGATGTTTGTAAGTCAGTAATAAATGTCAGTCAAAGAATGAGTTATAATGATGTTTATAAAATTTTAAATAATTTAGATGAAAATGTAGTTAAAAAATATGAGAAATATATTTCTGATTTTAAATTAATGGAGGAATTGGCTCATATTTTAAAAAATAGAAGAATTAAAAACGGATATTTAAATTTAGATATTCCAGAAAGTAAAATTACTTTAGATAAAGATGGATTTGCTATTGATGTTAAACCATATGAAACAACTTTTGCAAATGAAATAATTGAGCAATTTATGCTAACAGCAAATGAAACAATTGCCGAAAAATATTACTGGTTAGAAGCTCCATTTATTTATAGAGTTCATGAAGAGCCAGATTATGACAAAATAGAGGAAACTAATAAGTTTTTATATAGTATAGGAAAGAAAATTAAAGTTACAAGAAATAATATTTATCCAAAAGCATTTGCAGATGTTTTAGAAGAAATTAAAGGAACAGAATATGAAAAAGTTATTTCAACGTTAATTTTAAGAACTTTGAAAGTAGCTAGGTATGAAGCTGAAAATAAAGGTCATTTTGGAATTGCTAGCAAATATTATTGTCATTTTACTTCACCAATTAGAAGATATCCAGATTTATTTATTCACAGAGTTATAAGTAATTTAAGTGAGTATGTAGGAAATGGGCAAATTGAAGAAATGGAAGAAAAGGCTGATAACTATGCTAAAAACTCATCTGATAGAGAGAAAGTTGCAACAAAAGTTGAACGTGATGCAGAAGATATAAAAAAAGCTGAGTTTATGGAAGACAAGGTTGGAGAAGAGTTCGAAGGAATTATATCAAGTATTACTGGCTTTGGAATGTTTGTAGAACTTCCATCAACTGTTGAAGGCTTAGTTAGATTTGAGAATTTTAATTCTAGCGTAAATGAGTATTTTAATTATAATGAAGATTTAAAAATCTTAGTAGGAGCTAGAAGTGGAAAAATTTACAAAATAGGAGATAAAGTTAAAATTAGAGTTATTTTTGCTAGCAAACTTTTAAAAAGAATTGATTTTGAACTTGTAAATGAAAATAAAGAAACTGATGAGGAATAAAAGTAATGAAAAAAGAAAAATTAATTTCTTATTTAATTTTACTTGGAGTAGCTCTAGGGCTTCCTGGTATTATATATTTAATTAGAAATAATGGGAATATTGCTGGATATAATGGAGAATATTTTTACTTCTTAAATGATATAAATAATTCTTTGAATAAATATGGTAGTGTAGTTTTTGCTTTGATAGTTATTCTAATGTTTGTAATTTATTTAAAACTTATAAAAAAATCAGAAGAATTTAATGGAATAAAGGACATATTACTTAAATCAGCAGTTGTTGGTTTAGCGTTTTTAGTAGTTTTGCCAAATACTTCAAAAGATGTTTTTTTCTATATGGGAAACGGAAGAGCTATTGATAAATATGGAGTAAATCCTTATATTACAACAGTTCGGAGAGATAGAAGGATTTGATTTAACAGATAATATTATACAAACTGTTGGAAGTCAAAAAAATTATACATTTACTTATGGTCCAGTATTTCTTACAATATGTGGTTTGTTAAATAAAATTTGTTGTTCATCTTTGGTATTATTTTTATATGAGTTTAAAATTTTAAATTTTTTTACATATTTAGGAACAGTTTATTTAATTTATAAATTAACCAAGAAGAAAAAATTGACTTTAGCTTTTTGCTTTAATCCACTTGTTTTATTAGAAATTTTAGTAAATGTTCATAATGATATTTTTGTTTTATTTTTTGCTCTTTTAGGAATTTTTTTGGTAAAAGAAGCTGAAAAGTCTTGTGAAAAATTTATAAAATCAGAAATTATGTTTTGTGGAGGGCTAATTGCTTTAGCTATTTCTAGTTTGATAAAATATATAGCAATTTTGATATTACCATTTATAATCTTATATAGAGTAAGAAATAAAGCTTGGCTTAAAAAGATTACGTATGGATTAATATATTTAGTTATATTTATGGGAGTTTTTTGCCTTGCTTATATTCCATATTTTAACACTATTTTTGGAATTTTTTCAGGAGCAATTAGTCAGTCAGGCAAGTTAAAAGATTCAATTTATATGATAGTTTCAGTACTTACAGGAAACAATAATAAAATTGTGTCATATTGTTATTCAATAGGATTTTTTGTTTTGCTTTATATTTTTATAATAAAAGTTTTATTTCAAACTTTTAAAGAAAATAATTTTAAGAAAGCAATGGAAAATTGCTATACACTTTTATTTTGGTTAATATTTATAGGTTTAACAAACTTAACAAGTTGGTATTTAGTCTGGTTATTTATTCCAGTTTTTTGGACAAATGGAAAAATTTTAAAAAATTTAATATGGATAGGTTTTTTGTATGAATTAACATATACGATATTTTATATTGTTCATTCAGATTCTACAAATTATCAGATATGGATTTTGCCATTTATTGTGTTTATAATGGTTTTAAGAAATATTTTAGAATGTTTTAAATCAAATAATAGGAAGTTAAAAGAAAATGGTTAAAAATGAAGAATTAGAAGTAGATATAATTGATAATGGTTTTGAGGGAGAAGGAATTGCAAAAGTGGATAATTTTGTAATTTTTATTCCTGAAGCTATTATAGGCGAAAGAATTAGAATAAAAATTTTGAAAGTAAATAAAAATATTGCTTATGGTAAAATTTTAGAAATTATAAAATCTTCTAAATATAGAGTAGAATCAGATTGTAATACATATTCAAAATGTGGAGGTTGTAATTTAAGACATATTAATTATGAATATTCTTTAGAAATGAAGAAAAAGTCAGTTCAAAATACTTTGAGAAAGGCTTTAAAAAGAGATATTGAAATAGATGATATGATTGGAATGGAAGAGCCATATTATTACAGAAATAAGTTACAATATCCAGTAGGAGTTAGTGAAAATGGAAAGATTACTATGGGAGTTTTTGCAAAAAGAAGTCATAGAATAATTGAAACTAATGATTGTAAACTTCAAAATAAAGCTTGCCAAAAAGTAGCAAAAGATGTTTTTGATTTTATAAAACAAAAAGAAATTTTAGGGTATGATGAAAAAACAAATTTAGGATTAGTAAGACATGTAATCGTTAGAATTGGCGTTAAAACTGATGAAATAATGGTGATTATTGTTTTAAATTCAATGAATTTGCAAAATGAAAAGGAGCTTGTAGAGTTTGTAACTACTAAAAATCCTAATGTAAAGACGATTGTTAAAAATTTAAATAATAAAAATACAAATGTAATTTTAGGAAGAGAAAATCAAACAATTTTTGGAGATGGATATATTTTTGATTATTTAGAAAATAAGAAATTTAAGATTTCTCCACTTTCATTTTATCAAGTAAATCCTGTTCAAACTGTAAAGCTATATACTAAAGCTGTAGAATATGCTGAACTTACTGGAAAAGAAACAATTTTTGATTTATATTGTGGTGTTGGAACAATTGGAATTTTTGCAAGTGATAAAGTAGAAAAAATATATGGAATTGAAGCTGTTGAAAATGCTATAAAAGATGCAAAAGAAAATGCAATGATAAATGGAATTAAAAATGCAGAATTTTTTGTTCGGAAATGTTGAAAATGTTTTACCAAAATTATTAGAAGAAAGAAAAATAAAGCCTGATGTTGTTTTTCTAGATCCTGCAAGACGTGGTTGTGATAAAGTTACAATAGAAACTTTATTAGAAATAGAACCAAAGAAAATTGTTTATGTTAGTTGTAATCCAGCAAGTCTTGCACGTGACCTTACAATTTTTGAGGAAAAATATATTATAAATAAGGTATCACGGTATAGATATGTTTCCGCGGAACTTCACATATAGAAACTATTGTATCATTAAATTTGAAGTAATAGTAAATAGATGTTTTGAAAGTAAAATATGATTTGCTATACAATTAGAAAATGTTATAAAAAAATTGATTAAAACGAAGGAAAAGAAATTTTATGAAAAAAATTATACAAAAAGAAAAAACAATAAAAGATACTACTACACAAATTGATGATATAGATAAAAATAATGTAAGCAAAGAAAATTCTAAAAAATTAAGCAAGATTAGAAGAAAAAATGCAAAACTATTTCCGATATATAAAATGTTTGCGTGGGATTTACTATTTTTTTATTCAATAGAATTTTTATTTTATATAACTGTTAAAAAACTTTCTGCATCAGAAATTTTAATGGCTAATGGTGTATTTTTATTTTTTAAGGTTATTATGCAATTTGTAGCAATAACTATTGCTGATAGAATCGGAAAAAGAAATAGTATAGTTTTAGGAAATATTTCAATGATATTTTATATAAGTATTTTAATATTTTTTCCTGGACTTGCGAGTATTATAATTGCAGATATATTTTTGGCATTTGGTTCATCAATAAAAATTATAGCAGAACCAAGTCTATTACATGATTCTGTTTCTACAAAAGGAGGAGAAGGATTATACTCTGAATTAGAAGCAAAAGGCGGTGAATTATATTATATTTTAGATGGAATTGCTTCACTAGTTGCAGGGTATTTATTTGTTTTAAATCCATACATACCAGTATTTATTTGTTTTGGTTTTATAATAATTTCAACAATATTATCTCTTGAATTTAAGGATATATATAAAGTTAACAAAGAAAAAGCAAAAAGTAAAAACTATATTAAAGATATAAAAGATTCATTTAGATTTGTTATAAATTCAAAAAGGATGAGGTCACTAATTTTATTTAATATGGTGTTTTATGGATTTATTTGTTTAATTTCTGTATATAAAAGAGATTTATTAGTTGAGCTTGGAATACCTGAAGAACAGTTTTCAATTATACTTGCAGCTTTAATTCTTATAGGTGGACTTTCAATTTCTTTAAAAGATTCAATAGAAAAGAAATTTAAAAATAGAACATTAACATTTATCTCGCTTACATCTATTATTTCAAGTATTATAATTGGAGTAATTGCCAAAAATTCTATGTCAAAATTGGCTATTCCAATAATAATTGCCTTACTTGCAATAATTAAATGTTGTGAGTCAATTTGGTATATATTTGAAGCAAAATATGTTAAAAATTTTACAACTGAAGATACAAGTAATAAAATAGCATTTGCTTATGAATTTATTGGTGGTATATCTGCAGGAATAGCTTCTGTATTAGGCGGATTACTATTAGACTATGTAAATATAGCTTATGGTTTTATAATTGTTAGTTTGGCTACTTTAATGGTTATGGTCTTAACATTAGATTATATGAGAAAAAGATTTGGTTTAAAACCAGAAGAATATAAGAAAGAAGATATAGAATTTAAATAGGAGAAAGAAATGAAAGAAATAATTGTTGCCTCAGGTAATAAGGAAAAAATTAAAGAAGTTCAAGAAATACTTGGAAATAATTTTAGAGTTATTTCAATGAAAGATATTGGAGTTGATATTGATGTAAAAGAGGACAAAGAAACATTTGAAGAGAATGCTAGAAAGAAAGCTGAAACTATTGCAAAAAAGGTTGGAGACGGAAAATTTGTGATTGCGGATGATTCGGGAATAGAGTTAGATGCTTTAGATGGTTTTCCAGGAGTTAGAACAAAAAGATGGTTTTCAGGAACAGATAGAGAAAGAAATTTAGCTTTAATTTCAAAATTAGAAGAATCTAATCAAAAAGACAATAGAAAAATTAGATTTACTACAGCAATAGCTGTTTCAGATGGAAATATAAATTTTTGTGAATTAGGAATTTTAAATGGAAATTTAGTAAAAGAGCCTAGAGGTGAAAATGGATTTGGCTTTGATGAAATATTTGAATTACCAAATGGAAAAACTTTAGCAGAACTTACAGATGAAGAAAAAAATAAAATAAGCTCTAGAAAAATTGCTTTGGAAAAAGTAAGAAATAGACTTTTAGAATTATAGATTCATCTTTAGTTATAAATTTTAAAAATATGTATTTTGAAAATTTAAAAATAAATTAATATCTATACAAAACAAGTTTTTTGTGGTATAATAATAAAATTGAAAGTTTGTTTTCAATTTTAATTTTGAAATTAAAAACTAAAAATAGGAGGAAAAAGCCCATGGAAAAGAAAATTATTTTGAGTGGAATCCAAGCTACTCGGGACATTGACACTTGGAAATTATTTAGGAGCTTTAAATAATTGGACAAAAATGCAAAATGAATATGATTGTTATTATATGATTGCAGACCTTCATACATTAACTATTAGAATGAATCCAGAAGCTTTAAGGCAAAATACTTTAAATTTAATAGCTTTATATGTTGCTGCGCGGTCTTAATCCAGAGAAAAATACTATTTTTATTCAATCACATGTTTTAACACATCCAGCATTATCATGGGTTTTGAATTGCTATACATATATGGGTGAATTAAATAGAATGACTCAATATAAGGATAAAGCTATGAAACATGCAGATAATATTAATAGTGGGTTATTTACATATCCAGTTTTAATGGCTGCTGATATTTTAGCTTATAATGCAGACCTTGTTCCTGTTGGAGCTGACCAAAAGCAACATTTAGAGATAGCTCGTGATATAGCAGATAGATTTAATTCAATATATGGCGAAACATTTAAATTGCCAGAACCATATATTCCAGAATTTGGAGCAAGAATTATGGGGTTACAAAATCCTTTAGCAAAAATGAGTAAAAGTGCTGAAGATCCAAATGACAAAATTTTACTTACAGATACACCTGATGAGATTCGTAAGAAATTGAAAAAAGCGGTTACAGATTCTGAAAATCAGGTAAGATATGACGTAGAAACTAAACCAGGCGTAAGTAATCTTATGACAATTTATGGAACTATAAAAGATAAAACAATGGCTGATATAGAAAAAGAATTTGAAGGAAGAGGTTATGGAGATTTAAAAAATGTTGTTGCTGAAGCAATTATAAGTAAATTAGAGCCACTTCAAGCTAAATATAATGAGTTATTAGAAAATCCAGAAGAGTTGAAAGCTATTTACGAAAAAGGTGATAAAAAAGCAATAGAGAAAACTACTCCTTTGCTTAAAGAAGTTTATAGAAAAGTTGGATTAGTTATATAAATAAAAAAGGAGATTAATGGTTTGTTCGTTGATTATGTAAAAATAATAATTAAATCTGGTGACGGTGGAAACGGAGCAAAAACATTTAGACGTGAAAAATATGTTGCTGCTCGGTCGGACCTGATGGTGGTGACGGCGGAAATGGTGGAAGTATATATTTTGAAGTAGACAAAGATGCTTCTACTTTAATTGATTTTAGATATAACAAGAAATATAAGGCTGAAAATGGCGAAAATGGCTCTGGAAATAGAAAATTTGGAAAATCAGGAAAAGATTTAGTAATTCAAGTTCCAAAAGGGACTGTAATTAAAGATTTTGAAACAGGAAAAGTTATTTGTGACTTATCAAAAGATAATCAAAGAGAGCTTGTTTTAAAAGGTGGAAGAGGTGGAAAAGGGAATGTTCATTTTGCTACATCTACAAGGCAAGTTCCTGATTTTGCAATAGATGGAGAAAAAGGCAAAGAACTAGAAATAGTTTTAGAATTAAAATCTATTGCAGATGTTGGGTTAGTAGGTTTTCCAAATGCTGGTAAATCAACCCTTTTATCAAGAGTTACATCTGCTACACCAAAAATTGCTGATTATCCATTTACAACTATTGACCCAAATTTAGGCGTTGTGAAAGCTAAAAATGGTGGTTCATTTGTTATTGCGGATATTCCAGGAATTATAGAAGGTGCAAGTGAAGGAGTTGGACTTGGATTAAAGTTTTTAAGACATATTGAGAGAACTAGAGTTTTACTACATTTAGTAGATTGTTCTGGGCTTAATGGAAGAAAGGCAGTTGACGATTTTAATAAAATTAATTCTGAACTTGAAAAATATAGTGACAAATTAATTGATAAAAGACAAATTGTGGTTGCTACAAAAATGGATATAATGCAAGATGACACAAATCTTAAAGAATTAGAAAATGTTGTAAAAGAAAAGAATTTAGAATTTTTTAAGATTTCAAGCACTACAGGGGAAGGCTTAGATGAATTAATGGTCTATTTAGCTAATGTTGTTAAATCGCTTCCACAAGAAGAAATATTTGATATTGAAGATAATAAACTTTATACATTACAAGATGATGAAGAAGAAAATGGGTTTACAGTTGAAAAAATAAAAGAAAATGAGTTTTATGTTTCAGGACCTAAAGTAGAAAAACTTATGGGAAGAGTAAATATTTCTGATAATGAATCATTTGCTTATTTACAAAGAATGTTAAAAAAACTTGGAATTGAAGATGAGTTAAGACGTCAAGGTGTTCAAGAAGGAGATACTGTAAAAATTTTAGACTGGCATTTTGAATATTATTTATAAAATAATTCTTTAGATAAGTCAAATATAGTTATTACAGATATTTGGTTTAATAAATTAAAAAATTTATTATAGATAGTGAGTTAAAGTATGATAAATAAAAAAAGGGTAGCTTTTTTTACGCTTGGTTGTAAAGTTAATCAATATGAAACAAATGGAATGATTCAAAAGTTTGAGGAAAAGGGATATGAAATTGTAAATTTTTCTGAGAAGGCAGACTGTTATATTGTTAATACTTGTACAGTTACTAGTATTGCTGATAAAAAATCTCGTATGTTTCTAAGACAAGCTAAAAAAAATAATAAAGATGGAATTGTTGTCGCAGTTCGGATGCTATGTTCAAGTAGCAAAAGATGAGATTTTAAAAATCCCTGAAATTGATTTATGTGTTGGAACTAATGAAAAAAATAATATTGTAGAAATTGTAGAAAATCATTTAAATGATAAAATAGTTTTGGAAGATGTTTTCAAAGCTCCAGAATACTCTGATTTTGGAACAGTTACATATACTGAAAAGACAAGAGCTGTAATTAAAGTTCAAGATGGATGTGATAGATTTTGTTCATATTGCTTAATTCCTTATGCTAGAGGAAGAGTTAGAAGTAGAAATCCTGAAAATGTTATAAAAGAGATAAAAGAATTAGCTGATAATGGAATTAAAGAAGGTGTAATTACTGGAATTCACATTGCATCTTATGGAAAAGATTTTAAAAATAATTATAAATTGATTGATTTATTAGAAGATGTAAATAAAATTGAAAAGATAGAAAGAGTTAGACTTCGGTTCAATAGAGCCATTATTGATTTCACAAGAATTTATAGAAAGATTTTCAAAACTTGAAAAAATGTGTCATCATTTTCATTTATCTCTTCAAAGTGGATGTAATAAGACTTTAGAAAGAATGAATAGAAGATATACAGTAGAAGAGTTTAGAAAAATTGTTGAAAGAATTAGAAATCAATTTCCAGATAGTATTTTAACAACAGATATAATAGTTGGTTTTCCTGGAGAAACAGATGAAGAATTTAATGAAACTTATAAATTTTTAAAAGAGATAAAATTTTATAAAATGCATATTTTTAAGTTTTCAATAAGGCATGGAACTAAAGCAGAAAAAATGGAAAATCAAATATTACCAGATATTAAAGAAAAAAGAAGCAATATTTTGTTAGAATTGTCTGATAAAAATGAAACTGAATATTTGGAAAGTTATATAGGAAAAGATATAGAAGTCTTATTTGAAGAAAAAGAAGGGGAATTTTATAAAGGTCACACTTCAAATTATCTTATGGCAAAAGTAAAATCAGATGAAGATTTGATAAATAAAATTGTAAATGTAAAAGTAAAAGCTCAAGATGGCTTTATTCTAGAATGTATAAGAATATAAATGTTACAAAAATGTAAAAAAGTAACAAAAACTTAATATACAAATTTTGGAAATAGTATTGATTTTAATTAATTTATATAGTATAAATAATGTAAAGATAGTTATAAAAAAGTTCCATTACTAAGGAGGAAGCAAATGAAAGAGTTTAAGTTAGACGAGAAAGAAACAAACCAAGCAGGAAATGCTGTACCAGCTAAAATTGGTGTATGGTCAAAAATAAAAGGATTTTTATTTCAAGAAATCAATTTAAATAAACCTATCGTCCTTGAATTAACACCAAAGGAAGAAAAAGTATTAAGTGAAGTTCATGACTTTTTATTCCAAGAAATTAAATTTCCTGAATTGCATGATTTCTTATTTCAAGAAATTCACTTTTTCGGAAACAAGAATAAAGAGCAATTATAATATTAATTTGGTTTAATAAATATAAAGGGAGTATAGTATTACTATACTCTTTTTATTGTGCAATTTTTATAAAAAAGAATGAACAAGTATTGCTAAAATTTTACAATTGTGATATAACTATAAGCGTATAAAAAGATAAAAGGAAATGATTTTTTGAATAAAAATATAAAAGATTTTAATTTAGAAGAACTAAAAAAAGAATTTGAAAATTTAGGAGAAAAAAATTATAGAGCTGGTCAAGTTTATGAATGGATTTATCAAAAAAGAGTTAACTCTTTTGATGAAATGACAAATTTGTCTTTAGATTTAAGAAATAAATTAAATGAAAATTTTAATTTAGGAAGTTTTAAAATAGTAAAAAAGCTTGTATCTAAAGATGGAACAAAAAAATATTTATTCGATATAAATGATGGAAAAGGCTCATTAATTGAAACTGTTTTAATGGAATATCATCATGGATATACAGTTTGTGTTTCTTCTGAAATAGGATGTCCAATGGGATGCAAATTTTGCGCATCAACAGGAATAAAATTTGATAGAGGTTTAACGCCTCGGAGAAATAGTTGAACAAATAATAGCTATTGAAAAAGAAGAAAATATTACAGTTTCAAATGTAGTTTTTATGGGAATTGGAGAACCATTTGACAATTATGATAATTGTATGAAAGCAATTGAAATTTTGAATGACCCTAAAGCTTTAAATATTGGAGCAAGACATATAAGTATTTCTACAAGTGGAATTGTTCCAATGATTTATAAATTTGCAGAAGAAAAATATCAATGTACTTTATCTATTTCACTTCATAGCGCTAAAAATGAAATAAGAAGTGAAATGATGCCTGTAAATAAAGTCTATCCAATAGAAGAATTGATGAAGGCTTGTAAATACTATATAGAAAAAACAAATAAAAGAATTTCTTTTGAGTATGCTTTGGCAAAAGATAATAATGACAATTTAGATGATGCAAAAGAACTTGCTGATTTACTACATGGAATGTTGTGTCATGTAAATTTGATTCCAATAAACAAAATAGATAATGGAAAATATTCTAAAAGTTCAAATGAAAATATTATAAAATTCAGAGATTATTTAAACTCTAAAGGTATTGTTGCTACAGTAAGACGTGAATTAGGTTCTGATATAGAGGCAGCTTGTGGGCAATTGAGAAAACAGAACTTATAGAGTTTATAGGAGGAAAAATGAGGATTTTAGCAAAATCAGATGTCGGAAAAGCTCGAGAAATGAATCAAGATTCTTTCTTTGTAAGTGACCTAGAAAAAGATGACATAAAATTATATGTTTTAGCAGACGGAATGGGTGGCTACAAAGGAGGAGAAATTGCAAGTAATTTAGCAGTAACTTGTGTAAAAAATTATATTTATAATAATTTTTCTAAACTTTCCAAAGAAAAAGATGAAATTTTAAGTTTAGTAAATAGTAGTATAGAATATGCAAACATGGTGGTTTATGAGAAGTCTCAAGAAATTGAAGAATTTAAAGATATGGGAACAACACTAGATGTTGCAATTATATATAATAACAAAGTTTATATTGGTCACGTAGGAGATAGTAGAATTTATAGAGTTAGAAAAAATATAATTAGAAAATTAACTCAAGATCATAGCTATGTAGAAAAATTAGTTAGAGATGGAAGTATAACAAAAGAAGAAGCCTATAATCATCCAAATAAAAATATGTTGCTTAAAGCTGTTGGATGCAATAATTTAGTTAAGCCAGACGTGTTTTATAAAGGATTTCTAAAAGGAGATATTTTACTTATGTGTTCAGATGGCTTAACAAATATGCTTAAAGAATCTGAAATTTACAGTATATTATTAAACAATCCAGACAAGCCAGTAGAAGCTCTAATAAATGAAGCAAATAGAGAAGGTGGATTGGACAATATTACAGCAATTATTGTGGATAATGTTTAAAAGGAGAGAATAAATAATGAATATCATTGGTAAATTGTTAGATAATAGATATGAAATCCTTGAAAAAATAGGCAATGGTCGGAATGGCTACTGTTTATAAAGCAAAAGATAATGTTTTAAACAGATATGTAGCAGTAAAAATATTAAGAGATGAATTTACTACAGATAGTGATTTTATAAAAAAGTTTAATAGTGAAGCTCAGTCTGCTGCGAGTCTTACACATCCAAATATTGTATCTATTTTTGATGTTGGTAATGAAGATAATTTATATTATATTGTAATGGAGTTAATTCAAGGAAAAACTTTAAAGGAAATAATAAATGAAGATGGAAAACTTTCTTGGAAATGGAGTGTAAATATTGCAATTCAAATTGCTTCAGCTTTGGAAACAGCTCATAAAAACAATATAATACATAGAGATATTAAACCACATAATATAATAATAACTGAAGACGGTCTATCTAAAGTAACAGATTTTGGAATTGCTAAAGCAGTTTCAAATTCAACGATAACAGCTTTTGGAACAACTATTGGCTCTGTTCATTATTTCTCACCTGAACATGCAAGAGGTGAATTTACAGATGCTAAATCAGATTTATATTCTCTAGGTGTTGTAATGTATGAAATGCTTACAGGTAGAGTTCCATTTGATGCGGATACACCTGTATCTGTTGCTTTGAAGCAAGTACAAGAAGAACCAGTAGACCCTATAACTTATAATCCAAATATTCCAGTTAGTGTTAATAGAATTATTTTAAAAGCAATGCAAAAGGACCCAAATCTTAGATATCAAAATGCTACAGAAATGATAGCAGATTTAAAAATGGCTTTAAAAAGACCTAATGAAGATTTTGTAGTTTTAGCTTATAGAGATGATGATTCTCCAACTCAAAAAGTTCCAACAATTTATGAAATTGAGATGGAAAAAAATAATGATAGAAATGCTTCAAAGCTTTCAGATAAAAAAGAAGAACCAAAGAAAAAGGAAAAAAATAAGTTTAGTGAATTTTTGGAAAACCATAGATTTATAAAATTTTTACTTACACTATTATTTTTAGGAATTTTATTTGGAATAGTGGCTGTATCTGTTATGCTTGGAATTCAAGGAAGTAAAGTTAAAGAAACTACTATTCCAGTTGTTGTTGGCGAAAGTCAAGAAACTTTGTTAACAGAGGATGAAGCAATTCAAAAAATTGTTGATGCAGGTTTTGATAGAAATAATATTAAGATTGTTAGAGAAAATCATGATACAGTTAAAGAAGGATATGTATTTGCTCAAGAACCAAATGATTCAATTAGATATAAAGTAACTCAAGAAATTACACTTAAAGTAAGTACTGGTCCAAAAATGGTTGATTTACCTGATACTTTAATCGGAAGACAAATAGATGAAGTATTATCAGAAATAAAAAAATTAGGACTTCCTACTCCAGAAACAACAGAAATGACAGATGAAGAAAAAGAAAAAGGAATGATTTTAAGTGTTGAATTAGTTGAAGATGAGACTACAATTACTGAAGATATTGAAGGAAGAAAAGTTAAACAGTCTGCTCAACTTAAATTTACAGTAAGTGCTGGAAGTCAATATCAAGACGTTGAAATGAAAAATGTTGTTGGTATGACAGAAGCTGAAGCTGTTAAATTATTAGAGGATGAGTTAAAATTAGTTGTTGAAGTAAAATATGATGAGAATATGTCAAAAGCTGATGGAACAGTTTTAGCTCAGTCTATAGAAGAAGAAAAAATAATTAAGGAACAAACTAAAGTTACTTTAACAGTTAACAAATGGCCTGAAAGTCATTCAGCACATTTCTCAATTAATGTAGCATCATTCTATCCAGAGTTAACTGCTCCATCTACAGATACAACAAATTCAACAGGTAATACAACTAGTTCAAGTCCTAAAAATGAAAAAGTTACAGTAGTAATTTATATTGATAATATTGCTGAACATACTAATTCATCAGTTGCTAAAAATGAATCAAATTACACATACACATCAACACAATATACAGGTTTGAAGGATGTCAGAGTTACTGTTGGTGGAAATACCGCATATAATCAAAAAGTTGACTTTAGTCAAGAACCAAATATTACAATTACAAGATAAGATTAGGGGATTTTCAGTCCCCTAGTCAAAGTATGGAGGAATTATGATAGAAGTTTCTACATCTGTTTTAGATTTATCAGAAAAAGATTTTACACATTCTATTTATAATTTAGAAACAGCTAGAACAGACTATTTTCATATTGATGTTATGGATGGAAAGTTTGTTCCAAATGACACATCTAAAAGAATGTTAGATTATGCTACAACTATTAGTCATATTTCACAGTTAGGAATTGATGTTCATTTAATGGTAAATGAACCTGAGAAATTTATAGATGATTATATTGCTTTAAGTCCTAGAATTTTAACTTTTCAATTTGAACCTGTAAAGAATGATAAGCAAAAAATCTTAAATATGATTAGTGATTTAAAAGAAAACGGAGTAAGAGTAGGAATTGCTATAAATCCCGGAACAGATATTAATGAAATAAAAGAATACTTGCCTTATATTCATGTCGTTTTAGTAATGACTGTTTGGGCAGGTCTTGGTGGACAAGAACTTATTCCTGAAACTGTAGAAAAAGTAAAAGACTTGAAGAAATATTTTGAAGAAAATAATTTAGATTTAGATATTGAAGTTGATGGTGGAGTTAATGAAAAAACAGTTAAAGATGTAGTAGAAGCTGGAGCTAATATTTTAGTTTCTGGAAGCTATATTTTAAATTCAGATGATTGTAAAATTGCAATAGGAAGATTAAAAAATTGTCTTTAAAGCTTTTTTATATAAAATTATTTTAAGGGGGAAATAAAAAATGAAATTAAAGAAATTATTAATCGCAATAATTACTATGATTTTAATTTTAAGTTTTTCAACAAATGTGTTAGCGGTAACTACTAGCAAATCTAGTAAAAATGAAGTTTCAAATTCTGTAAAAAATGAGGTTAGCAATGAAACAGAAGAAACTAAAAATGAAGTTGGAAACAAAGTAGAAAATAAAATTAAAAATGAAATTAGTAATGAAGATAAAGCAGACGAAGATACTTCAAAATCAGAAGAGAGTAAGACAACATCTTCTAAAAAGAAACTAATAAGTAAAGATGTTTCAAAAGCTGATGAAAAGATTAGTTACAAAAATGTATTAGTTAAAGGAAACGTTTTTCTAGCTGGAGATGAGGTTACTCTTAGTAGTATGGAAGTTGATGGAGATGTAATGGTTTTCGCAAATAAAGTAAAAATTATAGATTCAGAAATTGGCGGAAATGTTTATCTTGCTTCAGGAGAAATTTTATTAGAAAATTCTGAATTATTATCTGCTTATTTATGTGGTGATAATATTGAAATTAGTGAAGATACAAAAATTACTAGAGAATTAAGAAGTATTGGAAGTGAAATTGTTCTAAATGGCGAGGTTGGAAGAGACTTCAATGGAATAATGGGAAATATAGTAATTGGAGATTCAGCTAAAGTTTCAGGCAAAGTAAATATTAAATCAGAAGAAAAAGATATTTCTGAAAAAGCTGATATAGATGATTTAGATTTCGAAAGAATAAATTATTCAAATTCAAAATTAGATGCTAACGAAATTTTTATTACACATTTAATAGATGAAGGAATAGAAATTACAATAATTTTAATTATAGCAATATTTATTTTAGCTTGTTTACCAAAATTTGTTGAAGTTAATAGTAGTTTAAGATTAAGAGATTTCTTTAGAGCGTTTTTAACAGGATTATTAGAATTTATAGTATTTTTAGCAATTTCTATTGGTTTATGTTTAACTGGATATGGAATTGGATATGGCTTAATATTATTTAATTTATTATTCGTATTTGTTGTTTTAGGAAAAGCTATTTTTATTATAAGTTGGGCTGTTAGAATGAGTTGTACTCCAGAAAAGATATCTAGAGTAAAAGCATTTTTCTCTACAGTTTTAGTTGCACTTGTTTTATCATTTATAGGATTAATTTCACTTGCTGGAAGTATAGGTGGCGCAATCATTTTTGTTCTTAATGGAGTTCTTGCATTTACTGGATTTGGTTCAATGTTTAGAGTATTCTTTACTTCTAAAAAGAAAATGGCAAAACTTGCTGATGTAAAATTAGGTGAAAGAATTATTAATATGAATGATTTTAGAGAAAAACAAAAAGAAGAAGTTAAGCCAATTGAAGTAAAAAAAGAGAAAGTAGAAGAAATTAAAGAAACAGAGAGTGTAGAGCCATCTGTTCAAGAAGAAATAAAAGAGGAAGTTAAGCAAGAAATAAAGGAAGAAGTTCAAGAGCTTAAAGAAGAACATGAAGAAGAGAAAAAGTTAGAAGATATTAATTTTGAAGAAAAACCATCAGAGGAAGAGAAAAAAGACGAAGAAAATAATGAGAATAAATAAGAGTAAAGAGAGCTAAAAATACTAGCTCTCTTTCTTTATTCCAAAAATAAATTTTAGAATACCTCTAAAACATTTTGGAGCTTTTCTCACCACAACAGTCATAAATTCCTCCTTTGTTTTATAATTATTTAACATTTGAATAAGTAATTTATTCCAGCTATTATTAAACCAACTCCTATTATAGTTAGCCAAACATTTGTAGGAAGAAATAGAATAAGTAATATTCCGAACTCCTAGACCGATACATATTCCTGCTATTAATTTTCTCATTTTTCTAAAGAATTTCATTTCAATTTCCTCCTTTAATATCATAATATTATGTTTTCTTTAAAATGTTACAAACAAGAATGTTCAAACTATAATAAAATTTGCATTTTTTATAAATAAATAATATAATGGTCGAAAAATAAATGAAAGTAGGAATAAAATATAAAATGAAAAATAGAGAAGAAGCTGTTAGAATAATTGAAATATTAAAGAAAACTTATCCAGAAGCAACTTGTAGTTTAGATTTTAAAACTCCATTTCAAATGATGATAGCTGTTATGCTTTCTGCTCAATGTACTGATGAGAGAGTAAATAAGACAACACCTGAATTATTTGAAAGATATGGAACAGCAGAAAAAATGGCAAAAGCTAAATTAGAAGATGTTGAAAAGATTATACATCCTTGTGGATTTTATAAAAATAAAGCTAAAAATGCGATAGAGGCAGCAAAAACAATTTTAGAAAAATATAATGGAGAAGTACCATCTGATATAAATGAACTTGTTACAATTCCTCGGAGTTGGAAGAAAAAGTGCAAATGTAATTATGTTAGAAGCTTTCAATAAACCAGTTGGAATTGCCGTTGATACTCATGCAAAAAGAATTTCAAATAAAATGGGATTTTCTAAAGAATTAGAACCAAGTAAAATTGAGCAAGACTTAATAAAAACTTTTCCAAAAGAATATTTTTATGATGTAAATCATTTATTTGTTTTTCATGGAAGAAATTATTGTGATAGCCGTAAGCCAAACTGCTCTGAATGTACGGTTAACAAGTATTGTGATTTTTATAAAAATTTATAAAAAAGGCTTTATATTTATCAAATATAATGATATAATACACTGGTATTTATTTAAGAAATAGAGGTAAATTATGAGAGAAAAAAAAGAAAAACATGCTACTACTAGGTTAAGTACAGAAGAAGTGAATAAAAAAGCTAAAAACAAAAAAGCTAATGATATGTCTAAAACTCAAGTAATTAATAAAACTGATTTAGATTCTAATTCTAATCAAAAAGGTAAAAGAAAAAAGGAAAAAAAGAAAAAGCTAAAATTTAGAGATAAACATCCTAGAATATCTACAATTATTAGAATGTTCTTACTTTTGATTGTGTTATTTGTAATTATTTGTGCTGGAATTTTCTTTGGTGCATTATGGGGTGGATTTAACTTCTTTGACTTATTGAGTGATGATTTCAAAATTGATTTAAAATCATTAGTTGTAAGTTCAGAAAACTCTGTAATTTATGACTCTGAAGGAAATGAATTAGGTTCACTTAGTGGTGACCAAAAAAGAGTTAGCTTAAAACTAGAAGATATGGGAAAATATCTTCCAAAAGCTTATATTGCTATAGAAGATGAAAGATTTGAAAGCCATAGTGGAATTGATTTTAAGAGAACTGCTGCCGCTACTCTAAATTATCTTGGTCATAAAATTATGCATAAAGAAGAAGGAGCTGCTAGCTTTGGTGGAAGTTCTATTACACAACAGGTTGTTAAAAATATAACCCAAGAAAAAGAAGATACAGCTATGAGAAAAGTTAAAGAGATGATAAAAGCTTTACAAGTTGAACATTATCTTTCAAAAGACCAAATTTTAGAGTTGTATTTAAACTTAATATTTGTTGGTGGAAAAGATATTAATGGTGTCGGTTTAGGAGCTGTTTATTATTTCAATAAAGATGTTAAAGATTTAACATTAGCTGAATGTGCTTATATGGCTGCGATTAATAATTCACCAAACGCTTATGACCCATTTACAGAAAATGAAGGAAAACAAGAAAGAATTGAAAAAGGCCAAAAAAGAGCAAAAACTGTTTTGGGAAAAATGAAAGAATTAGGCTATATTAAAGATGACGAATATAAATCAGCAATTGCTGAGATAGATGCAGGTTTACCATTTTCAAATGGCAATACAAGTATAACAACTAAAGTTTCTTATCAAGTAGATGCTGCAATAAAAGAAATTGTAAAACAATATGCTGAAGAAAATGGGCTTTCTGAAGAAATGGCTAAAGTTAAGATATATGGTGGTGGATACAAAATTTATGTATCACAAAGAACTTCAGTTCAAAATGAAGTTGAAGCTGAAATGAACAATTATGATTTTTATCATAGAGTTTCTTCTAGTGCAGATGGCGGAAAAGCTGGTCAAAACTCAATGGCTGCTATTGCAATAATAGATCCAAAAACTGGTGAAATTGTTGCTTGTGGTTCAGGTTTTGGCGAAGAAATGTCAAAAACATATTTAGGATATTATAATTATCCTACAACTATGTTAAAACAAACTGGTTCATCAATTAAACCATTAGCTGTTTTATCAACAGGTTTAAATAATAAAAAATTAACAGCTTCTACAGCTTTTATGGATGGTGAGACATATTTCCCAGGTAGAGCGAAACCATATAAAAATGAAGGTGCTTATACTAACCAATTAATGACATTAAGAGATGCAATAGCGCTTTCACAAAATATACCAAATATTAAAGGAATTTCAACAGCTGGTGTTGAAGATGCTGCTAAATTCTGCCAAAGTGTAGGAATAACTGATGCTACAGCAGATGCGGGTGTAGGTTTGGCGTTAGGTGCTTTAAATAATGGTGCATCAGTAGTTCAAATGGCTGCAGCTTATGGAGCAATTTCAAATGGTGGAACATATATAGTTCCAACATTTTATCAAAAAGTTACTGATAAACAAGGAAATATTATAATGCAACCAAAATCAGTTGAAGAACGTTCAACTAGAGTTTTAAGTGAACAAAATGCATATATAGTTAAAAATGTAATGCAAGGAACAGTTCAAGTTGGAAATGTAATTGGAACAGCTGCTGGATATGGAAAAATTCCAAATCAAGATACATCATCAAAAACAGGTACAACAGATGATAATGTTGATAGATGGTATATTACTTTCACAAATTATTATGCTGCTGCTACATGGTATGGTTATGAATATAGAGCTGATGTTGAAGAATGGAATGGAAGAAACCCAGCTGGGTTAATTGGTTCAAATATAATGAAGAGAATTCATGAAAGTTTACCAGCTAGTAGTTTTACAAGACCTGATGGAATAATAAATAGAAATGTTTGTAGAGTTTCTGGAATGTTAGCAGGTCCAGGATGTATAAATACTTATTCTGAAATATTTACTGCTGATAATTTACCTGCAGTTTGTAATACACATGGTGGAACAGTTAAAATTTGTAATGAAACAGGACTTTTAGCTAGTGAATATTGTACAAATTATAGAGTTACAACTAAAGCTAGTTTACCGCCTAATGAAATAAATGGAATTTGGACAACAAACTTTTCAAATGATTTATTTAGTAATACACCTACAGAAGTTTGTCCACATAAAGCTGAAGATACCGAATATGAAGATTAAAAATTAAATAGAAATTGGAAGCAAGATAGTTGCTTCCAACTTCTCTTGTCTATAGAAAAGGAAGATGTTATGAAAATTTATAATACTTTAACAAGGGAAAAAGAGGAATTTAAACCTATTGACGAAAAAGAAGTTAGAATGTACTCTTGTGGTCCAACTGTATATAATTATGCACATATTGGAAATTTAAGAGCATATTTATTTATGGATTCTTTAAGAAGAACTTTGAAATATAATGGATACAATTTGAAACATGTTATGAATATTACTGATGTTGGACATATGACTTCTGATGCTGATGAAGGCGAAGATAAAATGATGAAAGCTGCTCGTAGAGAAAATAAAAATCCTTTTGAAATAGCTGATTTTTATATGAAAGCTTTTTTAGTTGATATTGATAAATTAAATGTTGATAGACCAGAAATAATTGCTAGAGCGACTGAACATATTAATGTAATGGAAGAATATGTTAAGAAAATTATAGAAAATGGGTATACTTATTCAACAGAAGATACAGTTTATTTTGATACTTCAAAACTTGATAAATACGGAGTTTTATCAAATAGAAAAGTAGAAGACCAGAAAGCTGGAGCTAGAGTTGAGTTTGATACTAAAAAGAAAAATATTTCAGATTTTGCTTTATGGATTAAAGCTCCAAAAGAACATATTATGCAATGGGATTCATTTTTTGGAAAAAGTTATCCTGGTTGGCATTTAGAGTGTTCTGCAATGGGATATAAATATTTAGGAGACCACTTTGATATTCATACAGGTGGAATTGACCATATTCCAGTTCATCATGAAAATGAAATTGCTCAAAGTAAAGGATTTTCTGGAAAAGAGCCTGTTAATTATTGGATGCATTGCAATTTTTTACTTGTAAATGGCGAGAAGATGTCAAAGAGCTTAAATAATTTATATACTTTAGATGATTTGCAAGAAAAAGGTTATGAGCCTTTAGTTTATAAAATGTTTAATTTTACTTCAAATTATAGAAGTCAGATTAATTTTACTTGGGAAGCTATGGATAGTGCTAAAACAGCATTAACTCGATTAAGAGAAGGATATTTAAAACACGGTGAAGGAACTGAAAAAATCTCAAGTGATATTATTAAAGATTATGAAAATAGATTTTTAGAAGCTATTAATGATGATTTGAATATGCCTATGGCGATGAGTGTTGTTTGGGACGTTGTTAGAAATCCTAATAAATCTAAAGATTTACAAAAGTTACTTTTAAAATTTGATGAAGTTTTAGGATTAGATTTAGTAAACTATAAGCCAGAAGAAACTAAACTTCCAGAAGAAATTAAAAAATTAATAAATTTAAGAAATGAGGCTAGAAATTCTAAAAATTGGGCTGAATCTGATAGATTAAGAGATGAGCTTATTGCTAAAGGCTATAAGGTTAAAGATACTAAAGAGGGGACAGTTGTTGAATAATGGTTAAATTGCTTGAAAAAGGTAAAGATGAAAAAAAATATAAAGAGTTTTTAACTCATCATCCTAGATGTAATTTCCAACAATCACTTGAATGGGGAAATGTAAAGACTTCATGGGTTAAAGAAGTAATATTATCTGAAGATGAAAATGGAAATATTAAAGGAAGTCTTTGTGTTTGGATTCGTAAAATCCCTATATTTGGAAATATTATGTATGTTGCTCGAGGACCTGTATGTGATTTGCATGATAAAGAAGTTTTGAAAGATTTGAAAGAAGGTTCTGACATTTTAGCTAAAAAGTATAAAGCTTTTGTGTTAAGAATGGAGCCAGATGTAGAAAAAGATGATAAAGAATTTCGCAAAATAGTTGAAGATTTAGGTTTTAAAATAAAAGATGACAGCAAAGATTTTAAAGATGAAATTCAACCAAGATTTGTGTTTCAACTTGATTTAAGAGGAAAAGATAAAGATACTATTTTTAATGAATTTCAATCAAAGACTAGATATAATGTAAGGCTTGCTATCAAAAAGGGTGTTGAGATAAAAGAAGGAAATAAAGAAGACTTAAAAGATTTTCATAAAATTATGGTTGAAACTGGAAAAAGAGATAATTTCTTAATTCGTTCACTTTCTTATTTTGAAAAGATGTATGATGAGCTTGCTCCTTTAGGTCACATGAAAGTTTTAATGGCTTATCATGAAGGAGAGCCTATTGCTGGAATTATCCCAATCATTTATGGAAATAAAACATGGTATTTATACGGAGCTAGTAGTAATTCTAAAAGAAATCTTATGCCAAACTATTTGCTTCAATGGACAATGATTCAAGAAGCAATTGATAGAGGCGATGATATGTATGACTTTAGAGGTGTCAGTGGAGTCGTTGATGAAAACCATCCACAATATGGATTATATAGATTTAAGAAAGGCTTTAATGCTCGCTTTGTTGAATTTATTGGAGAGGTTTATTTTCCATATAAGCCTTTAAAATATAAGTTATATAAGTTTGCTGAGAAAAGCTTTAGAACTTTAAGAGGACTTAAGAAAAAATTTATAAAATAATTTTGATTTTAGAAAGGATTTTTCATTTGAAAAAATTTGAGATAAGTAAAGATGACTTAAGATATAATTTGAATTTAATAAGTGAAAAACTTTCTGGAAAAGCTGAAATTATTGCTGTTGTTAAAGTAAATGGAATGGGGCTTGATTTAGTAAAATATACAAAATTTTTAATAGAAGAAGGTATAAATTATTTTGGAGTTTCAGACCCTAGAGATGCTATAATTTTAAGACAAAATGGAATTGACAAAAATATTTTATTGATGTCTGAAGTTATAAACATTGATGAATTGACAGACTTAATTAAAAATGATATTATTTTAACTATTGGAAGTTTAGAAGAGAAAAAGAAAATATCAGAAATTTCATTAGAGTTGGGGAAAATAACTAAAGCTCATATTAAAATTGATACAGGTTTTGCTAGATTTCGGTTTTTTATATAATGACGAGAAAATATTTGAAGCTGTAAAACCTTGTGAAAACCTTGAAATAACTGGATGTTTTACTCATTTTTCTAAACCTTTAGATAAAAGTTGGACAAGTATACAATTTTCAAGATTTAAAAATTTAATTCCAAAGATTAAAGAAATAAATCCAGATATAAAATTTCATTGTGTAGCTACAAATCGGTTTTTTACTTTATGAAGATATGTGGTTAGACTTTGTAAGACTTGGCTCTTGTATTCAAGGAAGAGTTTTAGTGGATAATTTGAAATTGAAAAAAATTGGAACTTTAAAAACTGAAATAATTACTATAAAGAATGTTCCGAAAGGTTATAATATTAGTTATAGTAATGAATATAAAACTAAAAGAGATAGCAAAATTGCTATAATTGGTATGGGATATATTGATGGTTTTAATTTAAAAAGAGCAAGAGATGTTTTTAGTTTAAAAGACAATATTTTATCTTGTTTAATACAGTTTAAAAAGATTTTTTTAAAAGATTCGTTAAAAGTTAAGATAAAAGGAAAGACTTATAGTGTAATTGGAAAACTTGGAACAAACCATGCTGTAATTGACATTACTGGGGATGAAAATATAAAAATAGGTGATGAGGTAGAGATTTTAGACTATTATCCTATCTACGTAAATTCTAATATTGAAAGGAAGTATGTTTAATTGGAAACAGAGAAAATCGGATTTTTTAAAAGAGTTAAAATGGCAATTTTTAATCTAGAACAGTATTCAATATTTGCAAATGAAAGATTTCGTAAAGCTTTAAAATATTTGTTTTTGATTGTTCTTATTTCTACATTCTTTTTAGCTCTTGCATCTACAATAGACATAAGTAAAGATGTAGAAAAATTAATTGATTTTATTAAAAGTGATGAATTTCCTGATTTTACACTAGAAGATGACGAGTTAAGTTCAGAATCAATATTAAATTCTTATGATAAAGAATATAATGGAAGGCTTATAATTGATACAACAGAAAATTTACCGGAAGAAAAAATTAATGAATATAGAAAACAAGCTAAAGAAAATAGTATATATGCAATTTTGCTAAAAAACAAAATTTATTATAGAACTGGGGCAGTTTCAGCAGATACTGTTCTTGATGAAAATAATAATGATTATGAGTTTGAAGCATCATATAATACTGTAACTTCATTGTTTAATGTAAAGAGTTTAACTAAAGAAAAACTTGTTAATGATTACTTAAATGATGACATGTTATTTAAAGTAAAAATGGTTTTATTTGTATATGCTTTTATGACAATTTTACTTTTAAATATACTTACATTATTAGAAGATATTGTAATTGTGGGAGTATTTGGATGGATTGCAAGTAAAATTTCTAGAGTTCCACTTAATTTTTCAAAGTGTATGAGTTTAGCAATTTATTCTTTAACATTATCAATAATTTTGAGTACAATATATTCAATAGTTTATTCATTTACTGGATTTGAAATTAAATATTTTGAAGTTATGTATATGATAATATCTTATATCTATATTGTAGCAGCAATTATGATAATGAAAGAAGGAAATAGAACTGCTGGAGAAGCTGTTACAGTGGAAGGCGAAGTTTTAAAACCAGAAGAAGAAAAAGAAGACGATAATCAAGAAGAAGATAAAAAAGAAAAAAAGAAGAAATTACCTAAAGACGAAGAAAAAGATAAAGAAGAAATTCCAGAGGATAATGGAAAAAATACAGAAAAAAAAGAAGAAAATAGCAAAGGAGAGAAATAAAATATGGCGAAGAAAAAACCAAACGATAAAAAGAATTCAGATAAATTTTATTTAATATTTTTTCCAATTTTAATTGTTGTAATTATTGCTAGTTTTTTGATTTATAGTTATTTTGAAAATAAATCAGATGATACTATGCCATATACTAAATTAATTAATTCTATTAAAAATAAAGAAGTAGAAAAAATAGAAATGACTACAGGAAGTGCAACTTTAAAGGTTGTTATGAAAGGTGAAAAAGATGAAGCTGATAGAACTGAAACTACTAATGTTCCTAGTATTCAAGCTTTTATGGAATGGATAGATGAAAAAATCGATAGTGGAGAGATTAATGAAAAAGATATAAATATTGTTCAGAAATCTCCAAATGCTTTTATAACAATATGTGGCAATTTAGTTGCATATATTCCAACAATTTTACTTATTGTTTTGATTATAATGGTATTTAAAATGCAAGGACTTGGTGGAGATAGTGGAAAAGTTTATGGTGCAGGAGAAGATAGCAAAAAAAGTCAAGTTAAGTTTGAAGATGTTGCTGGTTTAGAAGAAGAGAAAAGTGAGCTTGTAGAAGTTGTTGATTTCTTGAAAAAACCAGATGAGTATATTAAAATGGGTGCAAAAATTCCTAGAGGTATTTTGCTTTATGGAAAACCAGGAACCGGTAAAACTCTTATTGCTAAAGCAATAGCTGGAGAAGCTGGAGTTCCATTCATTTCAATGAGTGGTTCAGAATTTATTGAAATGTTTGCAGGTCTTGGTGCATCAAGAGTTAGAAAATTATTTGAAAGAGCTAAAAAAATGGCTCCATGTATTATATTTATTGATGAGATTGATGCAATTGGCTCTAGAAGAACTGGAAATAGCGGGGCTGAAAGTGAAAATAATCAAACATTGAATCAATTATTAGTTGAAATGGATGGATTTGAAACAAATGAAACTGTTATAGTTTTAGCTGCTACAAATAGACCTGAAATGCTTGATAAAGCGCTTCTTCGTCCACGGAAGATTTGATAGACAAATTACAATTCCTGCTCCAGACTTAAATGGAAGATTAGACATTTTAAAACTTCATAGTAAAGATAAAAAGTTAGCTCCTGATGTTGATTTAAAAGCTATAGCTGGAGATACTGCTGGATTTACTGGAGCTGAGCTTTCAAATGTTTTAAATGAAGCTGCAATTATTGCTACAAAATCAAGACATGAAGAAATTCAAAATGAAGACATTGAAGATGCTGTTAGAAAAATTACAGTTGGTTTAGAAAAACATAACAGAATTGTTTCTGATAAAGATAAAAAATTAACAGCTTATCATGAAGCTGGACACGCTGTTGTTAGCAGATTTTTACCATCTCAAAAAGATGTTAAAGAAATTTCTATAATTCCTCGTGGAGTTGCAGGTGGTTATACTATGTATAAGACAACAGAAGACAAATATTATGTTTCAAGAACAGAACTTTTAGAAAAGATGGTTGCTTTAATGGGTGGACGTGCTGCTGAAAAACTTGTTTTAAATGAAATTTCTACTGGTGCTAGTAATGATTTAGAAGTAGCTACTGGAATTGCTAGAGATATGCTTACAGTTTATGGAATGAGTGATTCATTAGGACCAATTTCTTTAAAAGTTGACCAAGCTTATGAGCTTGAATTATTTGGTGAAGAAGTTGTTAATGAGGTTGGAAATCAAGTTCGTTTATTAATAGATAATGCTTATGTTACAGCTCAGAAAATTTTATCTGAACATCGTGAAGAACTTGACAAAGTGGCTGAAACTCTTATTACAAACGAAAAAATTACTGCAGAAGAATTTGAAAAATTTTTCGAAGAATAAAAATAATGTTCGAACGAGAACTAATACTCTTGTTCGAACTTGTTTTTTAGAATGAAAGGAAAAAAATGAAGAAGTTTATTGTTAGTAAAAAATTTGATAATAAGCGTTTGAGTGAAGCTGTTTTTTGGAATTTTCCAAATTTGAAACAAAATGTCTTTTTTAAGGCTCTTAGGCAAAAAGATATTAAAGTAAATGGTTTGCGTGTTAAAGAAAATGTAGAGATAAATGAAAAAGATATTATTGAGGTATATATTTCTGATGAGCTTTTATTAGGACAGACTCTTGAACTTAAAGTGGTTTTTGAAGATAATAATATTTTAATAGTTAATAAACCAGTTGGAATTAGTGTTACAGATGAGAAAGATTCTGGTTCAATTACTTTAACTAAAGTTGTTAAAGATAAGTTTGGGAAAAATTTAGAACCTTGCCATAGACTTGATAGAAATACATCTGGAATAGTGTTATTTGCTAAAAATGAAGAAGCTGAAAATATATTGCTTGAAAAGTTTAAAAATCATGAAATTGAGAAACATTATAAAGCTATGGTTTATGGAATACCAAAAGATGAACATAAAATTTTAATAGATTATCTTTTTAAAGATAGCAAAAAAAATATGGTTTATATATCAGATGTTCCAAAAAAAGGATATCAAGAAATTATAACAGAGTATACTATTATAAATAAAAATTTTGAAAATAATACTTCAGAGCTTGATATTAATTTACATACTGGAAAAACTCATCAAATTAGAGCTCATTTAGCTTATATTGGTTATCCGATTATAGGTGATGGAAAATATGGTAATAATTTAATAAATAAAAAATTTCAAAAAAAATATCAGATGCTTACAAACTATAAATTAATATTTAAATTTAAAACTAGTTCAGGAATTTTGGATTATTTGAATGAAAAAGAAATAAATATATAATTTTTTGAAAAATTTCCAAAAAAATGTATAGACAAGAAAGAAAATTAAGGATACAATGTATATGTAAAAATTTAGTTTTAAATGGAGTTTGTTTTATGGCAAATCAAAATAAACAAAAGTCTCTTTCTGAGGTTTTTAGAGAACTTGAAAGAGATAAAAATAGACAAGTTCAAATGTATAAAAAAACACAAAAAGTTAAAGAAGAATCAAGCTTTTTGTTTCACGTAAAACGAAGAACAAAAAAAGATAACATTATATTAGTTCTAATTGTTTTAATATTAATGTTTGTAGTTTCTTTGTTTTCGAGAAATTATATTTTTGCTATAAATATTGATGATGGTCCTAAAAATGCGGTTGGAACTTTTGAAAAAAATAGCAATCCTAAAGATGTTTACGCAATTTTGTCGGAAAATATGAGCAATATTCAGCAAAAAGAAATTTTTGACCTTGAAGAACAAATAAATTTTGAAACAGAGTTTATTTCAAATAAGGACATGCCTGATGGAGAAATGATTACTATTCAGGAAGGAATTATAGGAAGTAAAATTGTTACTTATGTAACAAGTTATGAAAATAATGAACCAGTAAATCAGACTGCTATCGGTGAAATAATTTTGCAAGAACCACAAAAAGAAATTATTGAAATCGGAACATCTGATATTTTAAAAAGATATGATATACATATTGGTGACAGTTTATATGTCACAGAGGATGTTAATCTTAATAAGACTATGAATATTAATTCAGATACATGGTTAATTATACCTAGATATTATGATGTAAAAACTCTTGAAATTATTGATGAAAGTTGGATGAAGGTTTCTTATGATAATAAAAAAACCGGATATATTAGTGTTGATTTACTAACATCAGAAGCTGTAACACCGGGAATTAGAGAAACTTCTAGAAAAACAAGAATTATAAATAAGTTAGATATTAATATGAATTTAAATGAGCCAACTGGAATGCTTTTAAGTGACTATGAGAAGATACTTGGAAATCAGTCAAATGATATAAACAATGTATTTAGAGAAAATTACGGTGCTTTTTATGATGCTGAAAGAAAATATGGAATTAATGGAATTTTTCTAGCTTCAATAGCTATTCATGAAAGTGGTTGGGGAAGTTCAGCGATTGCTGTAAATAAGTATAATTTATTTGGATTTGGCGCTTATGATAGTTCACCTTATGAATCAGCTATAACTTTTGATAGTTATTCAGAAGGAATTGATACAGTTGCTTCTTGGCTTGTTTCAAATTATTTAAATCCATCTGGAACATTATTAAAATCAGGTGGTTTTGCAAGTGGAAGATATTATAATGGTCCAAGTGTTATTGGAGTGAATGTTAAATATGCTTCAGATTCAGAGTGGTGCATAAAAGTGTTTGCAACTATGCAAAATCTTTATTCACAAATTTAAGTTTTTTTGTCGGGAGGCTGTCTTGAAAAAGATTGACTTAAATAATAAGAAGATATTAGTTTTAATAATTATAATATTTATTTTATTAATTTTGATATATATTTATGCTAAAATTATAAATCAATATAGGAATATCAGAATCTTTGCATTAGAAGCTGAAAAATATTCAAGTGAAGTTAATCATCCTGTTTTTAGAGTAGATAAAATAATTATTTATAGTGATGCAAATGTAGAGGATTTGAGTGATAATCAAGATTTATCAAGAATTAATGTTAGTCAGTTTACTGATTTTGCTATATATATAAACAATTTTGCTAAAGAGGAAAAATTATCAGAAGAAAATACTGTTAATAGAATTTTTATAGATAATATTGGAATTACATCTAGTGAAGAAATGGGAACAAAGAAATTTTCAACTAAAAATATTAATGACTTAGGAAAGTATGTTCCAATAGATGAAACTGGTAAAGAAATTTCTTATAATGTAATTCATAGAAATATAGATAAAGATAAAATTAATAATACTAAAAGCTTTTATACAGACTGTTCAGAACCTTTAATAATTTCGTATGTAAATGAAAATATAGTTCAGTCAGTTGATGCTTCTGATTTTAATGAAATACTTTCACTTGATGGGTCAATTTTGAGAAATTTAAATATTGATTTGAATCAACTAAATTATAAAGTTAGTTTTACAATTAATATAGAAAATAATTTAGGTGAAAAGTTCCAATGCAACTGTAGCTTGGATGTTGATTTAGAAGATGGTAATGACGGTGGAATTTACTCAGGATATACAATGCAGTCATTTGATGTATCTAAAGGAGATTACAGATTTAAGAAAGTTTAGAATTTTGAAAGGTTGATAAAATGGAATTGACTATAGCTGTTATTAGCTTATTTTTCATAATAATAAGTTTGTTTATACTATTTGGATTTATAATTATGGATATTCGCAATGGGCAATATGAAGTTAAAGATAGCTTATTATCCAAAGAGGCTGAAGATAAATATGGAACATTATATCCCCAAAATAGTATTGATGATTTAAAAAATGAAATTGAAAAAGTTGCAGAGCTTTTAATTAGTGGTGAAGAAAGCAATAGGTATACAGAAATTTTAAGAAAAAAAGCAGAAAAAGATTCAAGAGTTCAAGAATTGAAAGATGCTATTGTTGAAAAGGTTGAAATAGTGAAATATGTTGATGATAATTTAAAAGCTAGAATAAAATATAAAGACTATGATAACATTTATACTTTAATTTTAAGCTTTAATACAGTTACAAGTGGAAGAGTTTTCTTAACAAAATATTTTATATTTAAAAATAAGATAGAGCTTGCAAGTGCTTCATAAAAAATTACTCTCTAGAGTTACTAGAGAGTTTTTTATTTTTCCAATAATTGTATATTATTTTAAAATTTAGTGAATATTATAATATATATTGGAGGAAAATTATGGTTTATAAGTTTACAAAAAGTGGTGAAAAAGTAATTGATTTTGCAAGTGATGCAGTTGTTTATTTAGGTCACAATTATATTGGAAGTGAGCATATTTTATATGGTTTAGCAAAAGAACAAAATGGTTTAGCTCATAAAATTTTAGAGAGTCAAGGAATTTTTTCTGACTCTATTTTAAAGAAAATTGAAGAGATAATTCGGAAAGTCAAATATAATAATGTCTAATGGAGTTGGTTTTACGCCAAGAAGTAAAAAGATTATTGAGAATGCTTATGTTCAGTCAAAACAAATGGGGGTTGATTTTATTAGTACAGAGCATCTTCTTATTGGAATTTTGCAAGAAGAAGAATCAATTGCTTTTAAAATACTTCTTGAACTTAATTGCAATATGGAAAAACTCTATAAAAATATGGTAAATGTTTTAAATGATTATGTTGAATCAGATTTGCAAAAGCAAGAAAAGACAAATGAGAAACTTGGAAAAACTTTATCACAGTTTGGAATTGATTTAACTTTAAAAGCAAGGTCAGGAAAGCTTGACCCAGTTATAGGAAGAAAAAAAGAAACAGAACGAGTTATTGAAATTTTATCAAGAAGAACTAAAAATAATCCTTGCTTAATTGGAGAGCCACGGAGTTGGAAAGACTGCTGTAATAGAAGGGTTAGCTGAAAAAATAGCAAGTGGTGATGTTCCAGATAATTTAAAAGATAAGAGAATTATAGTTTTAGATATTCCATCTATGGTAGCTGGAGCAAAGTACAGAGGAGATTTTGAAGATAGAATTAAAAAAGCAATACAAGAGGTAAAAGAATCTGAAGATATAATTTTATTTATAGATGAGATACATGTAATTGTTGGAGCTGGAGCTGCAGAAGGTGCAATTGATGCAGCAAATATTTTAAAGCCAAGTTTAGCTAGAGGAGAAATTCATGTAATTGGAGCTACTACAATTAATGAATATAGGAAATATATTGAAAAAGATTCAGCTTTAGAAAGACGATTTGCGGTTGTTACAATAGATGAGCCAAGTAAAGAAGAAACAAAAGACATTTTGATAGGATTAAGAGATAAATATGAAGCCCACCATAATATTCAAATTACTGATGAAGCGATAGAAAGCGCTATTGAGTTTTCTACAAGATTTTTAACAGATAAATTTTTGCCAGATAAAGCGATAGATTTAATTGATGAAGCATCTTGTAAAGCAAAATTTAGAAGCAATAAGAAACCAAATGACTTAGTTAAATTAGAGGAAAAAATTTTACAGTTAGAATCTGAAAAAGAAGAAGCTATAAATTTACAAGATTTTGAGAAAGCAGCAAGAGTTCGTGATGAGATATCAAAATCAAAAGAAAAATTTAATGAAGAAAATAAAAAGTTTAATAATTCAGGAAAACCAAATTTAGTGAGACTTTTAAAAGAAGATATAGCCGAAGTATTAGCGGATAGTACAGGAATTGATGTTAGTAAACTTCAGGAAGATGAAAGTATAAAGCTTAAAAATCTTGAAAAAAATCTCCATAATAGAATAATAGGGCAAGATGAAGCTGTAAGTAGTATTGCTAGAGCAATAAGAAGAGCAAGAGTTGGTTTAAAGGATGAAAAAAGACCAATAGGGTCGTTTATGTTTTTAGGACCTACTGGTGTTGGTAAAACAGAACTTACAAAGGCTTTAGCGGAAGAATTATTTGATGAAGAAGATAGTTTAATTAGAATTGATATGTCAGAATTTATGGAACAAAATTCAGTTTCAAAGTTGATTGGAGCTCCTCCTCGGATATGTAGGGTATGATGAAAATAGTTCATCACTTACTGAAAAGGTTAGAAGAAAACCTTATTGTGTTATTTTGTTTGATGAAGTTGAAAAAGCTCATCCAGATGTTATGAATATATTGCTCCAAATTCTTGATGATGGGCGACTAACAGATAATATGGGGAGGCATATTAGTTTTAAAAATTCAGTTATTGTAATGACTTCAAATATTGGTGCAAGATTAATTTTAAGTAAGAAAAAGTTAGGTTTTAGTGGTGAAACAAGTGAAGTAGCGCAAAGTGAAAATTTGAAAAATGAGGTACTAAAGGAATTAAAACAAAATTTTAGACCTGAATTTTTGAATAGAGTTGATGAGATTATTGTTTTCAAAAAATTAGAAAATGAAGAATTGAAAAAAATTGCAAAGATAATGTTAGACAAAGTTACAGAAAGATTAAAAAAACAAAATGTAATAATAAATTTTGATGATAGTGTTGAAGATGAAATAATTAATAATCTAAAAGAGCCGGAATTTGGAGCGAGACCAATAAGAAGGCTTATCCAAAATTTAATAGAAGATAAAATTGCTGATAAATACATTTCTGGAGATTTAAAAGAAAATGTAAATATGACAATGTATTTTGAAGATGGAAATTTAAAAATAAAAGCTCCTTTGACTTAAATGGTAGGGAGCTTTTTATTTTAATATTTAATCATAAAATAATAAAGTCACGGTCATTGTTCTACTTATACTTGCTGGAGTCTCACTAAATGCAATTATCGGAGAGAATGGGATAATAACTAGAGCATTAGATGCAGACTTTTTGTCTGAAATGACGAGTGTTCAAGAGGCTTATGATATATGGAAAGTTGAT
>CANQOG010000008.1 GCA_947625415.1 uncultured Clostridia bacterium | reverse complement strand
TAATCATTTACTCCATCAAAATTAAATGATGTCGGTGTTAATCCACTTTCATCATTATAATCAAAATTTACTAATTCTACTCCTTCTCCTAATCTTTCTTGCAATGCTTCTTGTTCATTTGCTACATCTCCATCTATTACTGATGAATCTATATTTAATATTAGCCCTTCTTCTACTGCTAAACTATCACTTGATGATAATATTATATTGTCTCCTATTTCTTCTACTTCATCTAAATTCTCTATATCTTTTAATCTCCTTATATCTCCTACATTCTTCACTTCTCCTGTTTCATAATTTATTATCCAACTATTTTCTAATTTTCCATGATTTGGCATATCTGTTCCTTTAGCTACATAATACCAATCTGTTCCATATATTCCATCTTCTGTTACTAATACTTTCCAACTCTCTCCTACTTTCTTATCTTTTAATTCTTCTCCTATTTTGTTTTCTATTCTTCCTTCTTCATTTCTTTCTTGATTTGATGCTATTTCAATTTGTAATAGTTCTCTTTCACTTGCTTCAATACTTAATCTTTTTGAATCTAATGCTTTTGTTATTATTCCATTTTCTCCTATAATCGCATTTAGTGAGACTCCAGCAAGTATTAGTAGGACAATGACCGTTATTTTCTTATTTTATGATGAACTACCTCTTACTTTTAAACATTTTTCTATTTATTAAAATTGAAATGCCTCGTATTTCTACGAGACACTTTAATCTATCTTCCACTAAATCCAGACCAATCATCCCAAACAATTCCACATTTTTCTAAAATTGACCAGTCTAATATATTTTTACATCCAGCTAAATATAATCTTTTCAATTTTCCATATTGTTTTCTTAAATCAATAAATATTTGCAAAGTTGATACATTAGTTTGGTCTCCATAAGAAAATCTGTCAAAAATCACTCCATTAGCTAAACTTAATCTTTCTAATTTAGTAGCATTCATAAGAGGAGATATGTCTGTAATCTTAGAATTAGTTAATTCAAGAGTAACCAAATTCGCAATAGGAAGTTTTGTTAAGATATCGTTCCCAACTGGATCTGCTATTTTTACTGTTGTTAATTTCGTAAGTTTATTAACATCTGAAATTGTTATATTACCACCATTTAATAATTCAAGAGTTTCTAAATTAGTTAATTTATTTAAAGAAGAATAACTGTAGTCGCTTTCATACTCTTTAAAATTTGAAAGTTTAAAAATTTTTTCACAATTATTATATTCTGAAAAATCTATATTATCGTTCCTAACTGTCAGATCCACTTCCGAAAAGACATCCAATATGTTTTGTATTGTTTCCTTACAGTTGTTAAATTCCCCAGATACTCTTCCTCCCAATTTACCTTCTAAAAAAGACACATCTGCACCATACCCATCGAACCTCGTAATGTTTGTCGGGTCAAAAATGAAAAGACCATTACTATCACTCACATAGAAACTTGAAATCGAACTTATCGAAGAAAAATCAAAAGTTGTCGCACATTTACTACTACCTAATTTTACGGTCGTTAATCCCACCTCTGGCCAGATAGCAGTCGAACTTTGTAGGTTGTCAATATCAAATGAACAAACAAACGATGTATCCCAACAGAAACCAGATGCCCTATACCCGACCCAGTAACTTGATAATGACATTATCATGAAGATCGTTTACTTTACATGGAGAATTATAACATGCCAAAATACTCAGATTCGTAAAATCATTCAATCGACTCATATTAGATATACTTGTATTCGAAATTCTCAGTCTAGATAAATTTGTTTTAGGCCAATCCTTCATAAAATCTAAATTTGTTATAAATTTGCAACCATCTAAATCTAGATCAACTATTTGAGTAAGTTTTTTTAACATTTCACTAACTTTCTCTTCTGCTAATTCTCTATTTTCACTTGAACTCCCAACACTACTCATTATTACTCCATTATTTTTAATTTTTACATTTTTTAATGATAATTTTGAAATTTTCGTACAGTTTCCAATACCTTCTAAATTGTCAAACGTCAATTCTTGATTTCCTAAATTTAATTCAGTTGTACCAGGGTCTAATAAACTTAAAGAATATTTTTCATCAAATTCATAATAGCATTTTCCATTTAATACAATCAGCTTCGCTACATCTTGAATATTATCGTTACCTTTTCCATATATTGATTTTATTTTTCCACTATCTTTATATGACGCTAAATAAACAACTTTTTTTATTTTATTATCATTTATTCTTAAATATTCTAATTTTGAATGAGAACTATTTAAATTCTCCAAACTTTTCAAAGCTTCTTCATTATTATTACCAATAACATTATTATTCAAATAACAATATTCTAAATTTATTTTTTGTAAGCTATCTATATTATCTATAGAATTCATTTCAGCTCTTAAAGTTTTAATATTTGTTAAATTCTCTAAACCATCTAAACTTTTTATATTGTTATTATTTATTAATAAATTCTCTATTGCTTTTTTTGTAACATCACTTAAATTTTTTAATTGACTAATTTTTGTAATATTATTGTTTTTCACTGAACTTTTTTCAGTAGTAGTTCGCAGACCTCCGGTTCTACTAGTTTCATCAATTAAAAAACCAGATATTTCTAAAATTTTTAAATTTGGTAAATCATAATTTGACAATCCATTTTTTATTCCTTTCCCACTTGACTCATCATAAGTTCCAAATAACTTATCAATTTCTGAATCTTTTGAATTTATAATATATAATGCTTTCAATTTACCCTCTAGCTTTCCTAGACTTGAATAATCTTCACATGTAACATTAGTTAAATATACTACCGATAAATTTGGTGCATTTTCTATTCCTGATAAATTTTTTATATTTATACTGTCCAGTTGTAAAGTTTCTAATGATGGTAAATTATAAAAATCTTCAAAACTTGTTACTCCACTGGTTTGATTTATAGTTAAACTACTAATTCCTCTTGCACTTTCTGCCGTCACATTTTTACTTTTATCTCCACCATTTATTAAATCTGAAAGAGGTGTTCCAGCACCAAAGACCTCCCTAGATGTATCATCTACATCAAGCTCATCATCAGTTATTCCTGTTAGCTCACTATTAGAAGAACTAGAATAATAAACTTTCAAGTCTGATGTAATACCATAAACATCATTTAAACTTGCGTAATCACTATATGTACCTTTCCCAGCATCTCCTCCTACTAAATTTTCTCTTATTTCTTCTGGCAAACCTGATTTTTTTATTAAATAAAAAATGTGACCTTTACTATTTACTATATATGTTAGACCACCTACTTTTTCATTTACGGGAATATAAAAATACTCTGGATATAATAATTGCATTGTTCTTACTTTGTTGTCTTTTTCATTAAATTTCTCGTAATTCTCAACATATTTCTCTTGTATAAACTCCTCAAGCTGAGCCATCCCAGTTTGAAACTTCGCATCTAACGCTTTACTTACTATCCCATTCTCTCCAATTATCGCATTTAGTGAGACTCCAGCAAGTATTAGTAGGACAATGACTGTTATTTTCTTATTTTACGATGAAATATTCGTCAAAAAAAGAGTACAATTACTTGTACTCTTTAAAACTATGGTTTATCAACTTTACAAGGCTTTATATTATAGTGTTCTGTATCTAATCTTAAATTTATATTATAATATGGATCACCTTTATCCATTACCTTTTTCCAAGTTTTATTAAACTCATCTATCTCTCCTAAAAATCTTTTTTGCTTTGCTGGAGAATCTTCTAGCCCCCTAGTCTTTGATTCATAATGTTTTAGCTGAACATAAGGATTATAAACAATTAAATATCCTTTTGACCTTATTCTTAAGCAAAAATCAACATCATTAAACGCAACAGCTAGTTTTTCGTTCATGTATCCTACTTCTTCATAAATGCTTTTTTTAGTTAGAATACAAGCAGCTGTAGTAGCGCTTAAATTTTCAATATTGCTTTCTTTACCAAAATATCCATGATGCTCTTTATGAAGATTTAAAAATCTATGACCAGCAACTCCGCCTAAACCAATAATAGTTCCAGCATGTTGATATGTATTATCTGGATAAAATAAGGCAACACCAACAGCTCCAACATCTTTTCTTTGACAATATCCAACCATTTTTTCAAGCCAATCTGGAGTTAAAAGTTCTGTATCATTGTTTAATTGCATTAAAAAATCACCATCTGAATGACGAGCAGCAAAATTCATTATTTTAGAATAATTAAAGCCTTTTTCTGGATAATATAAAATATGAATCTTTGGATTTTTTTCTAATTTCTTATAAAACTTAAATGTTTCTGGCTTTTCACTATTATTTTCAATAATATTTATTTCATAATTTTGATAAGTCGTTTTTTCTAAAACTGAGTTAATACAAGTTCTCAAAGTTTCAATTTCATCTTTATTAGGAATCATAATTGTTACTTTAGGATTTCCAATAACTTTATAAACAACCTCATTTGTTCCAGTAACAATTCCTTTATTTACAACAGCATCTAAACCAATTCTTTTTAGATGGTCTTCTACTGCTCTTCTTCCAGCCTCTTGAGCATAAGGCTTTGCTTCAGGAACTCTAGCTGTAGAATCTTTATGAACTCTCCAATGATATAAAATCTTTGGGATATGAATAATATTTTGAGTATTTTCAGTCATTCTTAAAATAATATCATAATCTTGAGCTCCATCATATTCGCTTCTAAATCCACCCAACTTGTCCATTAATTCCTTTTTAAATACACTAAAATGGCAAATATAGTTATTACTATTTAGTGAATCTGGTCCATAATCTGATTTAAAATATGGATCAAATCTTTTCTTTACATTCTCATCAATTTTGTCTTCATCACTATATAAAAACTCTACATCCGGATTTTCATTTATAGCTTTTACAACTTCATATAATGTAAAATCCATGAGTAAATCATCATGGTCTAAAAGTCCTATAAAATCACCAGTTGCAAGTTTTAGAGCTTCATTTGTATTTCCAGAAATATTTTTATTTACTCCTAAAAATTTATATTTTATTCTACTATCCTTTTTAGTAATTTTCTCTATTTTACTATTTTTTTCTGGACTTCCGATCTGCTAAACAAAGTTCCCAATTTGGGTATGTTTGATTAATTAATGAATCTACCAATTCATTAAAAAACTTTATAGGTGTATTATACATCGGAACTACAACACTTATTTTAGGTTCATAACTAAATTTATGTTTTCTTTGAGCTTCTAAATCAGGTTTCTTTGGTTCATTCATTCTTATCCATGTTTCATATTCTGATTTATTTGTTTTATCAAGCCTTTCTCCAACTAAAATCATAGCATATTTAAAACCATATATCTTTATAATGTTAATTAATTTTTTTATATTAGTTAAATTTATTGACTTAATACCTCTTGCTATAAGCCTAATAACTCTCCTTCTTTTGGTTCCCTCTGGAAATAATTTATTGATAATTCCCTTAATAGTCATTCTAGTTGTTTTCTCCCTTCTTTAGCTTAGAAATTAATCTCTTAATTTTTGTTGAAATCCACCTAAATGGTTTTGTGATTTTCCATGATTTTGAATTTATAATACTCATTAATTCAGTATCTTTAATTTTAACTATGTTTTCCAAATTATTTACAGTTTCTTTCAAAGTATTAGTTTCATTTTCAAAACTGTTATTTTGACTCTCAAGAATTCTATTCTGATTTTCAAGATTAATAATCGAACTATCTTTTAAATTAATTGTTTCTATTAATGATGATATTCTCTCATTTTTAGAAACAGCAGATCTAATTAAAATATGCGTAAGAAGTTTTTTATTTATTATTGAATTCATAAAATAATCTTCTATTTTATCAAACAATTCTCCATTTTTAGTTAACTCATATTTATCAAATAACTGCTTTCTTATAGAAGATTTTATTCCTGTATTATTAATTGCTCTATATAAAATAAATTCTAATGGAATAAACTTTAACATCCATTCCTGGTCAAAGAAAAATTTCATTCCACCAATAACAAAACAATTTTTAGGAATCATATCAACAAAGCCATATTCTGTAAATGTAAGTTCTTTTAAAACTTCATTATCTATTTCTTTAAGTGGCTCTATAAGTTTATCTCTATCAATTTCTTCATAAGCAATTTTTAAATTACTATTAAATAATAATTCTTTATAACTATTAAATTCTTCTATAACATTATCGGAAGAATCTATCATTTCATCTAATCTTTTTCCAATAATAAAATCACTTTCAACAGTTATATCATCTTTCTTTTTATCAAGCAATACACATCCATCTTTTGGAAAAAATTTACTATTTTCTATCATTTCTTTTATATGTATTTCAGCCTCTTTTGTAACAGGTTTTTTAATGACCTTATTATCTGTTATAATTGTTTGAATTTGCTTATCTGGCTTTCTATAATTAGTAAATGTTATATATTTTATATCATTTAATTCTAAATCAGAAATTTCAATTAAAAATGAATTTACAAAAAAGTTTATTAAGTCTTTTTCATCTTTTAATAAATTTTCTAAAATCTCATTTTCTTTAAAATTAGTATATTCATAAGCTTCATTTAATTCAAAATTTCTAGAAAGATCTTCATCTGAAAGTTTATGACTATCTGTATAAATTAAATTTGGAGCTTTATATTCCGGAAAAATATAGTAAAACTTATAATTTCTAAATCCTAATTTACTTAAACTATTTTCAATATGCTTTTTAGTAAATGTTACATCTTTATTAAGCAAATTTTTATAATCATCATTTCCTTTCCAATTTTTAATTCCATACTTATTATCAATAGCAACAAAAATTGTTCCATTCTCTTTTAAAGACATTTTAGCCTTCTCTAAAGTTTCACAAAAATCATTATTTTCTAAATAATCTGTTATTACAATATAGTCAAATTTTTTCTCAAGACTAATTTCTTTATAATCTCCAACAATTATTTCTACATTTTCATTTTGTTCAAATTTTTTTTCCAAAATTTTTGCTTTTGTTAAGCTTGCTTCAATTAAAACAACATCTGAAAGTTTTTCAACAAATAAGCTTGATAATTCTCCAAATCCACTTCCTATTTCTAAAAGACTACTATTTTCTTTAAATTCATACCAATTTAAAAGATTCTCTTTAACTGAACTTAAATGAATATAGTTATTAACAGTTGGCTCTTTTTCAATTACTTCACTATAATTCTTATCTTGTGAAATAATATCTACTATTCTTTTTTCTTCTTCTGAAAGTTTGTCTTGTTCTTCTTTGTAAAATTCAATGTTAAACTTCATAGTAGCCCTTTCCTCCTTTTATTTTCTTTCTTAAATTTTTTATTCCAGTTAATATTTCAGCTACTCCAAAAACTAATGATAATATTTCAAATGTAAATTGCATACTATAAGTAGAAGATAAATATATAACATCAATTGAAGGAAATTTTGCTGTATTTGTATAGGCAATTACGACTAACCTTATGAGATATAACATAAGTAAACTTGTTAAAATTATCAATTCTTTATAGTTTTCAAATCTTGGCTTTATAAAGAAAAATCTTATTATGAACAATAAATAAATTATAATTCCAATAAAAAATAATGGTTTACTCAAATTTTCATATATACTTTTAATTATATTTAAAATTTTTATTTTAATCTTATCTACTTTGTAATTATAAGTCAATGAATTTGTTGATATATTACCAGTAATCTCTCTAAATTCCCATTCTCTTTCCTCAGGAAGCTCTGGTTTTTCATTATAAACATAAACTCTATCAACATCAATTTTTATTTTAAGTTCTTTTAGTTTAACTTGAAATTCAAAAGCCTCTTTAAAACTTTTTACAAGTTCATCTAAAGTTTTTTCATCTAATAGTGAAGCTGGATTATCTTCTTTTTTTAGTCTTCCATCCTCAAAAGCATCATTTATTTCTTTCGTTGTCTGTCTAAAATAATCATTCATTATTTTAGCATTGTCAGTTAATCCAATGTTATCTAAAGCATCAAATATAGCCCACATTATCCAGCCGTCTTCAATTTCTCCTTCTACTACTCCATATTCTTCCCAATTATTTATTTCATTGTTATCTAAATAATCTTTTAATTTTGCAAAAGAAGGACTTACCTCATATAATTTTTGTCTAGCTTCTTTTGATACTGGAACTCTTATATTAGGCTCTTCCACATCAACGCTTGAAATAGCTTTTATAAAATCTCTATATGCCTTAGAATTTTCTTCAATTCTAATAAATTCTCCATATTTAGATTTATTAATAATGCAAATTATTAGAATTATAACTAAATATATTGAAATTGGTATTAAATATAAAAGAATTTTTTTTAACTTTTCTTTACATTCTTTATCAAATACTATAAATAAACTTGTAATAAATGAGCTTCCTATTGTAAATGGCGCTATCCAAATAGTTTCTTCTCTGGTTATTGCCATAAGTGTTGCAAAAATTCCAAATCCTATCATATATGGAATTATTTTTTTTATATTTTCTTTATAATTTAAAAAAATTCCAAATATACAAGCAATTACATATAACATACATGATGAATATAATCCATCTCTATATACTCTTAACAAATGAAAACTATACATTACTGGATTAAATAAAACAACAGTAAATACAAGTAAATTTACAAAATCATTTTTTATGACCTTTCTCAAAACATAAGCAAGTAAAATTACACCACCTAAATAAAGTAAAAAATGATCTTGTGTAAACGTTATTCCGAATGAAATTTACTATTGCTAAATATATAGGAGCACCAGGTCCTTTTGATAAAGTTTTAGCTGAAAAACTACCTAACCATTTAGAATTCAATATTGATTCTGCAGAAGACAAAACGAAATAGTCATCATCATTTGCTTCATAAGCAAAATTAGGATTTTGAACACTTGTTAATATTATATAGATTAAGCTTATCAAGATTATTCCTATTAAAAATTTATACTTCTTTAACTTTTCTAACATTCTTAATCCCCTTTATAAGTCTTATAAATTCTGTAATACCAAAAATTATACTCAAAATTTCAAATCCAAACTGTAAACTATATGTTGAACTTAAGTACATCATATTAATTGCATCACATAATTTTGTATCAACATAAGCTATAACTACTAATCTTATAAAATATAACATTATTAAGCTTGTCAAAATTATCAATTCTTTATAATTACCAAACTTTGGTTTTACAAAGAAAAATCTTATTATCATCAATAAATAAATTATAATTCCTAAATAAAACGCTGGTTTACTTAAACTTTGATAAACTTTTGAAATTTTTGTTAAAGTCTCAATTTTCATATTGTCTGATTTATAATTATAAGTTAAATTATTTGTAGGAGAACCACCTATAATCTCATAAAATTCATCTTTTCTTTCAATTAAAACATCAGAATTTTTTTCATCTTCAAAACTATCTGGTTTACTTTTTAATTCATTCTCTTTAAGCTCAACCTGAAATTCAAAAGCTTCTCTTAAATTTTTAAAAAGTAATTCTAAATTCTCTTTGTCTAAAATAGAAATAGGATTATCCTCTTCTTTTAGTCTGCCATCACTATAAGCTTCATTTATTTCATCAGTTACTTTTCTAAAATAATTATTTAATGTTTTTAAATCTCTAGAATATTCTTCTTTTTCATCAAGAGCTCCAAAAATTGCCCACATAAACCAGCCATTTTCAATATCATCTGGAATATCACCATATAATTTAAAACTACGCTCTGGCTCATCAGTTTCTATACTTTCTCTTAACTCAGCAAAACTTGGACTTACTTCATATAGTTTTTCTCTTGCCTCATAAGGAACATCAACTGTAAGTACTCTATTTTCAACATCAACATTTGAAATAGCTTTTATAAAATCTTTATATGCTTTTGAATTTTGCTCTATTCTAACAAATTCCCCATAAGCAATTTTATTAAATATACAAATTACAAAAATTGCTATTAAATAGATAAAAATGGGTATTAAATATAAAAGTATTTTCTTTTTCTTTTCTAAACATTGCTTATCAAATATTATAAATAAACTTGTGATAACTGAACTTCCTATTGTAAATGGTGCTATCCAAATAGCCTCTTCACGAGTTATTGCCATCCATGTAGCAAAAATTCCAAATCCAAACATATATGGTAATATTTTTTTTATATTTTCTTTATAATTAAAAAATATTCCAAACGCAAAAGATATCATATATAATAAAAAAGAAGAATTAACACTATCTCTATAAATTCTCAAAAGACTAATATTATACATTACAGGATTAAACAAAATAACCACAAAAACAATAAGTCTCACAAAATCACTTTTTATAACCTTTTTAAGGACATGAACAAATAATATTGCTCCACCCAAATATAGCAAAAATTGAGCTTGAAGAAGGGTTAATCCGAATTACATTTGCTATTGCTATAAATATCTGAGCGCCAGGTCCTTTTGATAATGTTCTTCCCCAAAAATGCCCCATCCACTTAAAATCTAATAAGCTTTTTGCTTCATGTAATATAAGATAATCGTCTGAACCAGCATAATAATAGCATTGTGGATTTTGAACACTTGTTAATATCAAATAAACTAAACTTATAAAAATGATTCCTATCACAAATTTATATTTTTTGATTTTTTCTAACATATTTACCCTTTCAAATTAGCATTTTGCGCATATTTATAAAATATCATTATAAACTTAGCAAACCATTTTGGCCAAATTCTACAAAACATTTCATAATCTTCTTCAACTCTTTTATTGCTACCTATACATTTTGAAGTTTCTGATTCTGAATGAACTCTATGAAATGTAAGAATTTTATTCAAATATACAAAAGCTCCTTTTTTATTAGAAAAGTCTAACCATGTTCCCCAATCTATATTAGAATTCATATCTTCTCTGAATGGCCTTTTTCCAACAATTTCAGTATTTAAACAAACACTTGGACAACTAATAGGATTTCCAAAACTTAAAATTAGCTTTTTAATGAATTTAGATTTCTTAAAAAATCTAATTGGAAAAGTCATTATTACTTTAATTTTTAAATTTAAATTTTTCCTAGCAATTTGACCATTTCTAATTTCTTTATGATTTGTAAAAATCATTATAATATCTTTGTGTTTATTTGTTGCCTTATAAATCTCTTCTGTATAATTTTCACTATATAAATCATCTTGATGAGCAAGAGTAACATATTTAGTTTTAGCTACGCTCACAGCAAAATTCCAATCAGGTCCAATTCCACTTTTTCCTTCATTTATAAAAAGGTTTAAATTATATTTTTCTGCAATTCTTTTTATATAGTCATTTGGTGTAGAAGTTGATATAACAATATTACTTTTCATAGTTTGATCTAAAAGTGATTTTATAACCTCTTCAAGATATTCTGATTCCTTATAAGCGCAAATAACAAATGTATGGTCTCTAAAATTATCTATCATTATTTCCTCTTTACTTTATCTAATCTTTTCTTTTATATTCAATATTAAGTATTCCTATAATAAAGCTTGTAAATGTAACTTGAATTCCAATAATAATTAAATATACCGCTGGAATTGTAATTGGCATAACATCCACAGGATTTAATTTTCCCCAAGATTTGCTTTTCCAAATAATTATTGCATAAACTGTAAGCCCAACACCAATTAAACCTAGTAATATTCCCAATAATAATACCTTTTCAAGAGTTATTTTACTTAACAATTTACTTGTTTTTTCTTTTTTAGGATGCATTCCACTATTTATAGCATAAACCTTAGCAAATATTGAAAAAATTATCATTTGAAGTCCAACAACAACCATTGCTCCAAAATACAATATTGAATGAACTCCTAAAACAGCGCTTCCTACATGTAATCCTTTAAAACCTGTAATAATAGCTCCAGCTAAACCAATTAAAATTAAAATTAACCCAGGTATTAAAAACAACCATTTTGGACTATATAAAAGTAAAAATTTTAAATGTCTCCAGCCATCTGAAAAACTTTTTAAATGTGGTGGCCTAGAGCGCCCATCTTTCTTAAGAGTCGTAGGAATTTCAACAATTTTTAAATTATTAAGATTTGCTTGAACTATCATCTCAGAAGCATATTCCATTCCAGTACATTTTAATTCTAAATTTAAAATTGACTGTGTATTATATCCTCTCATTCCACAATTAAAGTCACCAATTTTTGAATGATAAAATAATCTTCCAATAAATGAAATTACTGGTGTTCCTATGTATTTATGTGACCAAGGCATTGCTCCTTTTTCAATTCCACCTTTGAAACGATTTCCCATTACTAGCTCATAGCCTTCTCTTAACTTTTCGACAAATGGCATTATATTTGAAAAATCATAACTATCATCAGCATCACCCATAATACAGTATTTTCCGTAAAGCTGATTTTGTTCCTTCAATTAGAGCACTACCATAACCTTTTCTTGGTACATCAATCACCCTTGCACCATTACGTCTTGCAATTTCTTGTGAACCATCTGTACTACCATTATCAGCAATTAGAACTTCACCATTTATATGATTTTTTTCTAATGACTTTTTAGCTTTTTTAATACAAATTTCTAATGTTTCTGCTTCATTTAAACATGGCATAAGGATTGTTAATTCTAGTTTTTCATTTTGGTCCATTTATAAAATCTCCTTTTTTATATTTTTGTATAGCTAATTGTACTATCTAAATCACATAATCCTAAACAGTCTCTATAAGCCATAACCTCCATAAAAAGCGTATCATATCTTCTTTGAAAAACCTCTAACTCTCCACTCTTTTTAAATTTTGTACAACCAAATGAAAGTGTATATTTTCCAGGCTTTACAGGTATTATTTGTGTAAATGAAACAACCGCAATATCACCTTTTTTGTAATTTCCAGTATTTAAACCATGTGAAATTGTATTCATTCCACAATACTCTAAACCTGTTAAATCTTTTATATTTATAGCAAATATAGGATTTTCAATATCTTTGTTAAATTTAATTTTTGCTTTGATAGTAACAGGTTCACTATTTTTTACTAATGTTTCATATTCTCCTCTACTATTAAATACTCCATAATCTATAATATCAACAGCATTTGTTCCATAAATAAGTTCTTCTTCATTTAGTTCAAAATGAGTTCTCCAAGACTCTTTATCTTTTAATTTTTCTTCTTGGTCAGCTTTTCTTTCAACTTCTTCTTGGCTTATTTCATTATCAATATCAAGACCTACAATAATTTTCTTATATTTATCAACTCCAGCTTTAACATTTCCATCAAAAATTTTCTTTCCTTTATCTAAAATTATTGTTCTTGTACAATTTCTCATAACATCACCAATATTATGAGTTACAAAAAGGATTGTTTTTCCATTTTTCTTAAACTGTTCAAACTTTTTAAAACATTTTAATTGAAAAGACATATCACCAACTGATAAAACTTCATCAACAATTAAAATATCTGGGTCAACATTTATTGCACAAGCAAATGCAAGTCTTGCAAACATACCTGAAGAATAAGTTTTTACTGGTTGATTTATATGGTCTCCAATATCAGCAAATTCAATAATTTCATCTTTTTTCTCATCAATTTGTTCTTTAGTTAACCCCATAACTTCTCCGTGCTGATAAATATTTTCAAGTCCTGTTAAGTCCATATTAAAAGCAGCTCCAAGCTCTAAAAGCGAACTTATCTTTCCATTTACTTTTATTTCTCCTGAAGTTGGAAAAGTAACACCTGTAATCATTTTTAAAAGAGTAGATTTTCCAGCACCATTTTTTCCTAAAATTCCAAGTACTTCTCCTTTTTTCACCTCTAGATTAAGTTCATCCATTGCTCTAAAAATTTTATGTTTTTTACATTTTGGAACAACTGCTTCAATTAATCTATCTATCTTTCTATCAAACATTTTATATTCTTTTATAAGGTTACTAATCTTTATTACAGCTTCGTCTGTATTTTTTTGAGCCATTATTTTTAATACTCCTTTAATTTTGTTTTTTCGATTTTACTTGTTTATTATTTTTTTCTAAATTTTTCTTTTCCCTAATTTCTTCTTTTTTTAGTTTTTCTGCTTTTCTCTCACTTGCTTTCCTTTTTCTTTCAATTTTTGCTTCCAACTCTTCCTTCATTTTCAAAGATTCTTCTAATTCTTTTTTTTCTTTCAACTTCTTAAAGTATGGTCTAGCAAAACATGGTAAATGCAATATTACAAAATTTTTAATTTTATAATCAAAAGCTTCGTATTTATATAATTTAAAAAATAAAAATAAGTTTTTTAGTGTAAATTTCTTTACTTCTTTTAAATCTTCGTAATATTTTAAAGCTTTCTTATTTAATTGTTTATACGAATTAGAAGTAAACTTATTTTCATTTTGAATAAAAGTCTTAAAATGGTCTAGTTTAACATTTATAAACAACTCTCTTATTTCATCAAATGTTTTTAGTTGCTCTGATTTAGTCTTTGTTCCAATACTATTACTTTTATGCTGCCTATATTTAACAGTTGTTTCATCTAAATAACCAATTTTTCCTTTTTGGCTAATTATTAATGAAACCCAATAATCATGTAAAATATATTCTGAGTTTTTTGGTAACGGCATAAATTCATTTATCCATTTTGACTTCACAAGCATCGTACAACCAGTTATGAAATTATTTAAATATAAGCTTTCAAAATTATTATATTTTTTTATCCTATAATCTAAACCCTTTAAAGCCCAAAATGATGGTGCAATTTGATTTAATCTAGAATCTACAACCTCCAAATCTGTATAAACTAAATCTAAATTTTCCTCTTCCATCTTATTTAGAGTTTTCTCTATTTTATCAGGCTCCCAATAATCATCTTGGTCAGCAAACATAAATAATTCTGAACGAACTTTTCCAATTAAAAATTCAAAATTAGAAACAGTTCCTTGATTTTCTTCATGACAGTAAATTTCGACTCTAGAATCACTTTTTTCATATTCTTGTAAAATCTTAACTGTACTATCTGTTGACCCATCATCTGAAATTATTAATCTAAAATCATTATAAGTTTGATTTAATATTGATTCAACTTGTTTTGCAACATAACGTCTACCATTGTAAGTTGCCATTAAGATATTTATTTTTTCCATTAAATTCCCTCTTTTTAAAGAACGTCTGCAAAATCTTTCTTACTCTTTTTAAACACATAGTTTCCAAATATAAACAAAAATATTGTTATAGTCCAAAAAATTATTGTAAATAATCCATGATGCTCTGTAATTATTGTAGAAGATTCCATAAAAGCTTGTCTCATTCCTTCAACTAAATATGTAAAAGGCATAGCTTTAAACACCGCAACTAACTTTCCATGAATCATATTTAAGTTCCAAACTATTGGCGTAAACCACATAAATAATTGCATTGCAATAGATAATAATTGAACAAAATCTGGAACTAAAGTAGTTAATGCTGAAGTAAGTCTTGTAAAAGCTATAATAAAACAATATATACAAAAAATTATATAAATCAAATTTAATATATTTGGTGGAAATCCAAAAGCAATTCCAACTCCACAGGCTATTAAAATTAAAAATAATCCAACCATGCTTGATGAAACTAAAGTAATAACTGGAATTATATCAACTGGAAAAACTACTTTTTTTACTAAATAACTATATATTCTAATTGAATTACTTGATTGCATAATCGCATCATTGCAAAACATCCAAATAGCCATTCCAGGCAAAAACCAAACTGAATATGGATATATTCCAGAACTTCCAGTATGCATAATATATTGAAATACTATTACATATGTCATCATAAATACAAATGGTTGTAAAAATCCCCATAAAGCTCCCAGACTTGCATTTGCATATCTGTTTCTGAAGTCATTTTTTCCAAGTTTAAAAATTGTTTTTCTATTTTGGATTAAAGTTTTAAAAAAATTCATATTATCTCCTAAAATTATAACTATTATTTAAATAAAATTGCAAAAATTATTAATAAATTTAATAAAATATCTCTAAATTTTTTATCTTGCTTGTCTAATATCATTACTATTAAAGCTATCATCATTACTATAAAAATAAATTGCGTTCTATAACCAGAAGCAAAAACTGTTGGCATAAAGCCCATAATAGCTTTACTGCATAGCCCTGCTCCAAGAGCTAAAATAGAAACTAAAGTAGTTTTGCTATTTCCTAACACTAAATATAGTGAAATAAATAAAAATCCAATACTTAAACAATCTATTATAATAGGAAGATATGTTTCGACAACATTAAAGTTTTCTAAATTAACATATACACTATCTGATTTTGTATATTCATAAAATTCCTCAAACATAAAAATATGTCCACCAGAATTAGTAGGAACTATTGTAGAAACAACTGTAAACATTATTCCCATTACAAATGGAAGCGCTCCAATTACTTTATATAAAATATTATCATATTTCTTAAAAATAATTATCATCATAATAAGTGTAAAAGTAAAATATACTATATTAAAGTTAATAAAATAATAATTTATTGTAGAAATTACTCCCATAACAACTTTATCTAAAGTAGATATATTATTATAATCACTAAATTTTGATATTGTTTCAACTTTTGTTCTTTGAGCATTTCCCGGACATCTCATTATAAATATCATACTAAGAATAGAAAGAATTAAAATCAATATTATTATTGGTTTTAGTTTCTTCTTAATTGCCAAATATATAGTAAATATTAGATAAACAGCTAAAATACATGCACAAACTAATTCTGCATTATCAGCATAAACACATAAAGGCAAATAAATTAAATATTCAAACCATCTAATTTTTTCACCATCTAAACACTTTCTAATTGGAATAAGTGATACTAATCCAAAAGCAATTGGCCAAGTATAGTTTAAAGATGTGGCAATATATCCAGCTTCTTTTATCATAAAGTTTGGAATCATCAAAACAAGAAATACAATTATCCAATTAAGAGTTTTATCATCTTTAGTTCCAATAAATACTCTTTTAATTGAATAAGCCATAATAGCATATACTAAAGCATCTAAAATTCTCCAAACCATTCCTAATTTTGTTGAAAATAAAACCGTAAAAAATTCTATTATCACTCTTGATGTCCATAAATTATATCTAAAATCTATAAATTCTGACATCGTAGATATTTCTGGTAATGGTCCACTTCCTTTAAGTAAAACCGTTCCAAAATAATTATCATCATTCATATATGTTTTCTTAAATGTAGAAAGTGAAAGCATAACTACAAATAAAATTATAAAAGGAAATATTTTTGAGTTTACTATTTTTTTTATTTTATTCATTTTTTCCTCCCAAACCTTTATCTGATTCTATTAATAGCTTTTCTTCATCACACATATATACTAAGCCTAGTTTGCTATTTTCATTTATATTATTTTTTCTAATTACAGATATGAATTCATTTTCAGCTTTATCAATTTGAGTTCTATAATATTTTGTTTTTTCATTTGGATTTTTTACTGATATATACAATTCATAAGTTTCTACGTCATCTTTTAAGAATTTTCCTTCTATCTTGTAATTATTTCCATAATCTGAAATATTATTTATCATACACAATTCACCAGATTCATCAGTCTTAAATCCTTTTGTATCAAGATTTACAGGAAGAATTTTATCTAAAAAAATTAATATGCAAAAACCAATTATAGCAATCATTAATATTATTAACAAAATTATTATTAACTTATTGTTAACATTACTTTTTTCTTCTTTCAATTTTTCTTATCCTCCTAAAAGTTACAATCTATTCTTTAAAATCTTTTTCTGTTTCCTTCACAAAATAAATTGGTCTATTTTTAACTTCTAAATATGTTTTAGACAAATATTGCCCTATAATTCCAAGTGAAAGAAGTTGAATTCCACCCATAAACACCATTATACATACCATTGAAGGCCATCCGAGATGTTGGATCTCCATATACTAATGTTTTTATAATTATAAACAATATTAAAATTGCTGAAACTAAAGTAAAAAACAAACCTAAGATAGAACTTAAAGCAAGTGGTGCTGTAGAAAAAGCTGTTATTCCCTCTAAAGCATATTTAAATAATTTCCAAAATGACCATTTTGTTTCTCCAGCAACTCTTTCAACATTTTCATATTCTATCCACTTTGTATCAAAACCTACAAATGATGTTAAACCTTTTGAAAATCTATTGTATTCTTTCATTGAAATTACAGCATCTTTAACTTGTTTTGTCATTAACCTATAATCTCTAGCTCCATCAACCATTTCAAAATCAGTAACTTTATTTATTAATTTATAAAATATTCTTGAAAAAAAGCTTCTAATTGGTGGCTCACCTTTACGGCTAACCCTTCTAGTAGCAACACAATCATAGTTATTTTCAACTATCCAATTATACATTTCTCTTAAAAGCTTTGGTGGATCTTGAAGATCAGCATCCATAAGTGTAATATAATCACCTGTTGCAGCTTCTAAACCAGCAAGCATTGCAGCTTCTTTTCCAAAATTTCTAGAAAATGAAATATATCTAACTCTTTCATCTTTTTTGCGAAGCTTTTTTATTGCCTCTAAAGTCTTATCTTTTGAGCCATCATTTATAAAGATATATTCAAAACAAACATCTATATCAGAAAAATCTTTTGAAATTACATTTTCCATCTCTTCATAAAAAAGTGGTATACTCTTTTCTTCATTATAGCAAGAAACTACTACACTTATTTTTTCCATTGATAAATTTTTCCTTCTCTCATAACTTTATTTTTCTAAATATTCTGGATGAGCAATATACCAATCAATTGTTTTAACAATTCCATCTTTGAACATTGTTTTTGGTTCCCAACCAAATTCATTTTTTAACTTTGTAGGATCAATTGCATAACGATAATCATGACCTTTTCTATCTGTAACATATTCGATTAAGTCTTCTGATTTTCCTAATCTTTCTAATATAAGTTTTACAATTTCAATATTTCTTTTTTCATTATGTCCACCTATATTATATCTTTCTCCTCTTTTTCCATTATGTAAAACAATATCAATTGCCTCACAATGATCTTCAACATATAACCAATCTCTAATATTTAAACCTTTTCCATATACAGGAAGTTTCTCATTTTTTAGAGCCTTTGAAATCATGTGTGGAATTAATTTTTCATGATGTTGATATGGACCATAATTATTTGAACAATTTGTAACAGAAACATTCATTTTAAATGTTTCACTATATGCTAAAGCTATTAAATCTGAACCAGCTTTAGATGCTGAATATGGGCTATTTGGCTTAATTGGAGATGTTTCAGTAAAATATCCTGTTTCTCCTAAAGTTCCATATACTTCATCTGTAGAAATATGAACAAATTTATTTGGTGAGCCTTCTCCCCAAACTTGTTTTGCTGCTTCTAGCATTGTATGTGTTCCAATTACATTTGTTGAAGTAAATATAAATGGATTTTTAATACTATTATCAACATGTGATTCAGCTGCAAAGTGAACTATACTATCTATGTCATATTTTTCCAAAGTTTCTTTTACAAAATCAAAATCACAAATATCTCCTTGAACAAATGTAATTTTATCTTTTATATTGTCTAAATTATGAATATTTCCAGCATAAGTTAATTTGTCAAAAACAATTATATTATATTTTCCTTCATATTTTTTTACCATTAATTCAGCAAAATTTGCACCAATAAAACCGGCAGCACCTGTTATTAAAATATTCTTCATAATATCAATCCCTTCTAATTTATACTAATTACATTAACTGTTCCAAAATAGGCAGCATCTGTTATATATTCATGAACTCTTTCATTTAAATCAGCTTCCATATGAACATGTATATGGGCTCCTAAAACATAAAATACTTTATATTCCTCTGACAAAATCATATTAATTGCTAATTTTGTACTTTCAGTTGGCTCAATTCCACCTTCCCCTACAGCAGAAACTCTTCCTTCCCTTAATTCAGCAGATTTTTGCGCAATTTCAGGAGTTGAAATTGGAACATGCATCATAACAATTGTAGGTTTTTGTTTAGATAAAACTTCTCTGATTTTGTCTAAACATTCTGGTTCAATTTGATTTGTACTAGAATTTATAGCAAGTATTATCAAATCTTCATATTCTAAATAAGATACATCTGTATCATCCATAAGTTCCTCAAACTTTGGAAGATTCTCTTCTTTAGCACTTTCAGTTTGATAGTTCCATGGATAAGACCAATCATGATTTCCCAAAGTATATAAATAATCATTTTTTAAATTTTTTAGATTATTTTTTAAAGTTGAAATAGAAGAATTTGCTGGAGAGTCTATTATATCTCCACCAAGCAAAAGAGCATTTGCTTTTTCAGTATTTGTAAAAGTTATTATTTCTTTTAAAGTATTATCTACTTTACTAGAATCCTCATCTACCCAAAATTCTTTATTTCTATTATATAAGCTTGTCCTTATCTGCTCATCAGGCTCATTTTCATTTACTTGGCTTAAATGTAAGTCTGAAATATATATAAATTTATATTTGTTTTTAATGTCATCATTTTTAAGTTCAACATTACATACTTGTTTTATATATTTCTGATTATAACTTTGAGCTTGAGCCTGTAATTTATTATCAGTTTGTCTAAGCTTTTTTATACTTATAAAAACTAAATCAATAATTATTAAAACTACTATTATATAAAATATTTTTTTAATTTTTTTCATCTATTTTTCCTATTTCAAATTCTCAAAAAGATGTGTTTCTTTTAATTCTTTTAAACTAGGCCATTTACTATCTTTTTCTGAAGTCAAATATTGATTAGGAGTCATTCCAGGAACTTCTGGCCAAACAATTCCTACATCTTCATCATTCCATTTTAATCCACCCTCAGCTCCATGATTATAAACATCATCACACTTATAACAAAATTCAGCTTCATCAGACAAAACTAAAAATCCATGAGCAAATCCTCTAGGAATCATAAACATTCTCTTATTTTCTTCAGATATAATAACACCTGTCCATTTTCCATAAGTTTCTGAACCTGGTCTTAAATCAACAGCAACATCAAAAACTTCACCTTTTATACATCTAACAAGTTTTCCTTGAGTATTTTCTTTTTGAAAATGAAGTCCTCTTAAAACGCCTTTTTTAGATTTTGATTGGTTATCTTGCACAAATTCATTTGTAATTCCAATTTCAGCAAAATCTTCTTTTGAATATGTTTCCATAAAATAACCTCTATTATCTCCAAATACTGTAGGTTCAATTATAAAAACCCCTTTTATATCAGTATCAATTCTTTTAAATTTTCCCATAATCATACTCCTTTGAAAAGTTCAATTCTTCCCTAATTTAACAAAATATTTATATCATAAAATTCTTTTTTTTTCAACACTTAAACAAAAAAATATATATATAAATAGGTTATATAAGAACACCTTATATAACCTTATTTTTCTTAAAATTTTTAATCATTTGAATAACTCTCCATCAAATATATGCTCATAATAGTTAGTTTCCTCTTCAGCAATTTGTTTTAAGTATTTTCCATATTCTGTTTTCTTATATTTTTGAGCATGTTCTAAAATTTTTTCTTTAGAAATCCAACCATTTTTATAAGCAAATTCTTCTAAACACCCAATTTGAACACCTTGACGCAACTCAATAGCTTTAACATAATCACTTGCATCACTTAATCTATCTGGTGTACCTGTATCAAACCACGCATATCCACTTCCTAAAGGAATTACTTTCAAATTACCTTTTGCCATATAAGCCTTATTTACATCTGTAATTTCAAGTTCTCCTCTTTCAGAAGGATTTATATTTTTAGCAATTTCAACAACCTCATTATCATAAAAATAAATTCCAGGAACTGCTAAATCTGATTTTGGAGATTTAGGTTTTTCTTCTATTGATAAAGCTGTTCCATTCTCATCTATTTCAACAACACCATAAGAAGTTGGATCCGCAACTTTATAACCAAAAATTACTCCACCTTCTTTTAAGTTACTTGCGGCTTTTAAAACTCTTTCAATTCTAGAACCATATATCATATTATCGCCTAAAATTAAAGCAACTTTATCATTACCTATAAAATCAGCCCCTAATATAAAAGCATCTGCAAGCCCTACTGGTTTTTCTTGAACTTTATATTGTAATCTCATACCCAAATCGCTTCCATCTCCAAGCAGATTTTCAAAAGCTGGTAAATGGACTGGTGTAGAAATAATTAAAACATCTTTAATTCCAGCCATCATAAGTGTTGATAGTGGATAATAAATCATAGGTTTATCATATACTGGTAACATTTGTTTAGAGACAGCTAATGTAATTGGATAAAGTCTTGTTGCACTACCACCCGCTAAAATAATTCCTTTCATTATTTTAATTCCTCCTTCAAATATTCTTTCAATGCATCTTCATAATTTTCTGGTATAATTCCTATTTTCTTTAATTTTTCTTTTGATAATTGACTATTTTTTGGTCTGTCAGATGAATCCGGATTCAATTCTTTGTATTGCTCTGATGTTAAAGGAATAACTTTAGTTTTTATTCCAGCGAACTCATATATTTTCTTTGTAAATTCATACCATGTTGTAAATCCTTCATTTGTAGAATGATATACACCATATTCTGGCTCTTTTTCCATTATTTGTTCTATAATATTGCAAAGAGTAGTAGTAGATGTTGGACTTCCATGTTGGTCATTAACTACTGAAACTTCGTCTCTTGTTTTTGAAGCATTAAGCATTGTTTTAACAAAGTTTTTTCCTCTTATTCCATATAACCAAGCCGTTCTTAAAATATAATATTTTCCAGCTTTTTTGCAATTTTCTTCCCCTACAAGCTTTGTTCTTCCATAACTACTTACAGGATTTGGTTTCATATTTTCAGTATAAATCTGTTCTATTGGAAGATTTCCTGGAAAAACATAATCCGTACTAATATGTATAAATGTACTATTATTTTCTTTTGCCGCTTCTGCAATATTTCCAACAGCAGTTCCATTTACAGCTAAAGCTAAATCTTCTTTAACTTCACAAGCATCAACATTTGTAAAAGCAGCACAATTTATAATAAAATATGGATTAACTTCTTTAACCTTATTAAAAACAGCATCTCTATCACAAATATCTAAAGTTTCTAATGTTGTTGGAGTAACATCATAATTCTTTTCTAATCTTTCCTTTAGTTCTCCTCCTAGCATTCCATCGCTACCTATTAATAATACTTTTTTCATTTTATCCTCGTTTCTCTATATATTAAAATAGTAATAAATTTATATAAATCTAACAACATACGTTCATATTATATCACACTAAGCCATAAAGTCAAAGAGTTTTACGGAATAAACCCAAAAAATCACATAAAATTCACAATTAAAAATCCAGCTACTTGCAATATTGAAATGACGGTAAATACCCATGAGCCTAATCTCCAAAAACGTTTATCAGAATAATTTAATATAATATATGATTCTAAAACAAAAATAATATACGATAAATCTATAAATATTCTATTTAAGCTTACTGGAACAGGAATAAACATTAGAATTACCAAAAAAATCAAACTAATATAAGCAGATTTTATCATTCCAAATAATTTCTTTTCTATGTTAGAAAAAATATAAATCATCATATAAATTTGTAGCAAACTAAATCCTAATGATAATATATAATTTGGCAAGAATGGAAATCTTACGTTTAAACTAATTATCATTAAGTCTATAATACTAACTATTACTGTTGGAACAATAAAATATAAATGTTCATTTTCATCTTTAAATATATAATATATACTTATAAATAAACCTATTGGAAAAACAGATATAAATGTAGCAAGATATGGTTTATCCATCACAAATATATTATAAGTATAATTAGTAAGATAACTTAAACCACTATTATTTTTTAATGTTTTCATTGGAGTATATCTATAAAATATAGCTCCTAAAATTATAGAAATTAAAATTCCAAATATTAAAATTATTAATAATTTTTTATCTATTTTTTCTTTTTGAGTAACATCTTTTTTTAATTTCTTTAAATTTTTATTTTGATTTATTTTGTCTATTTTAAATTGTAGTAATCTCCAAATAATTAATGTAATAATCGTAACTCCAATAGAGATTTGAAAACTAATATTTGAAAGCAATAAAAAACCTAATATTCCGAATAGGAATTAATATAGCAAATAAGTATTTTAATTTTGAACTTCTTAAAAGTCTATCTATTGAAACAAAAATTAATTCTCCAAAAAATATTGCTTCTGGCAATCCTGAATTAATATATTGTAAAACAGCTATTGAAAAACAAATTAAAACTGTTCCAATAAAAGAAATTCTCTTTTTGCTATTTGTTATAATCTGAACAGTAAACCATGTCATTATAATTAATAATATAAATCTTATAATATCTATAAAAATAATCATTTTAATCTCCCAATTCTTCTAAAGCAATATCAACGCTTTCGCTCATATATCCTTTATTGTATAAATATTTTTTTACATTTTCTAAATCTTCTTCAGATTTCAATTTTTTTCTTATAATATTTTTAGCTGATTTTATTTCAAATTCTAATAATAATTCTCTGTTTTCATATATATAGTCATCTAAAATATTTTTATTAACTTTCTTTTGCAATAGTTTATAATTTATCTCTTTTATTGATAAATTTTTAAGAGCTTGAAATTCTTTGATACTTCTTTCTATATAGTCTCTATCACTTAAATATCCATTTTCTTTTAAGAACTCAATAATATCTTCAAGTTTATTTTCATCTATTGTTTCCGCAAATTTTTCTCTTACTTCATTTTCAGTTCTTTTTTTATATAAAACAAATTTCAATACTTTACTTTTTAGCTTATCAAATTCTTCTGCTTCAGCTAAATTTTTAGTAAATTCCATTTAAAACACCTCTTCAAAATTCTTTGTAGATAACCTTATCAAATTTTCCAAAAAAAATCAATCCCTAAATTAGATAAATAAACTAATCGGGGATTGACATTTTTTATTACTCTGATATATCATCTAGTTCTTGTTGCTCATCATCTTTGTCATTTTCTTGTATTTCATCTACTAGAGCATTTTCAAAAGCCTTATTAAAGTTATCTCTAATTTTTTTCTCAATTTCATCTAGAACATCTTTATGTTCTTCTAAATATGCTTTTACATTTTCTCTACCTTGACCAATTTTTTCGTTTTTATAGCTAAACCACGAACCACTTTTTTCAATTATATCTAAGTTTACAGCTAAATCTAAAATATTTCCTTCTTTAGAAATTCCTTTTCCATAAATAATATCAAATTCAGCTTCTCTAAATGGAGGAGCAACTTTATTTTTAACAACTTTTACTCTTGTTCTACTTCCTAAAACTTCTCCATTATTTTTAATATTTTCAACTTTTCTAATATCTAATCTAACTGAAGCATAAAATTTCAAAGCTCTACCACCAGGAGTCGTCTCTGGGTTACCAAACATAATTCCAACTTTTTCTCTTAATTGATTTATAAATATTATTGTCGCATTTGTTTTACTAATAGTTCCAGCAAGTTTTCTTAACCCTTGTGACATAAGCCTTGCTTGTAAACCAATATGAGCATCACCCATATCTCCATCTATTTCAGCTTTAGGAACTAAAGCTGCAACAGAGTCTACAACAACTAAATCAATAGCACCACTTCTTATTAAAGCTTCAGCTATTTCTAAAGCTTGCTCACCAGTATCTGGTTGAGCCACTATCAAATTATCTATATCAACACCTAAATTCCTTGCATATACAGGATCTAATGCATGTTCTGCATCAATAAAAGCAGCTTCTCCTCCAGTTTTTTGAACCTCTGCTAAGCAATGTAAAGCAAGAGTTGTTTTACCAGAAGATTCAGGGCCAAATATTTCAATAATTCTTCCTTTTGGAATTCCACCAATACCTAAAGCAACATCTAATGCTAATGAACCAGTTGGAATAGCCTCTACATTCATTTGTGTAGCATTTCCTAATTTCATTACAGAGCCTTTTCCAAATTGTTTTTCTATTTGACTCATCGCAGCTTCTAAAGCCTTTCTTTTTTCATCATTGTTTCCCATATTACTTTCTCCTTTTGAATTTCAATAAAAATTTGTTCTCCGAACTTACGTTCATTTATATTATATCTAAAAAAATTTTTTTGTCAATACTTTTTACAAAAATTTGTTCTTATTTCTTTTTTATTTATTGTCTATACCATTTCTCTATATTGTAAAACATACTATAACTATTTGGAGAAATTTTTCCGCATAAAGTTTGATTATATACAACAGAATCTGTACTTCTATATAGAAAAATATATGGAAATCCATTTAAATATTCATCATATAATCTATTGTAATTATCCATTTGTTTACCATATTCTGTTGAAATTTTTATGTCATTCATAATATTATCTAAATTTTCATTATAATAATTTGCCAAATTATCACTACTAAATAATGATGTAACATTAGGACTAAAACTTGTATGAATTCCACCAATTAAAACTTGATATCTTTTATTATTAAATATATCTGCAAAACCATCATGAGTTTGTTCTTGAACACTAACCTGTATTCCATGATTTGCAAGTTGATTTGCAATTACTTTTGCAGCGGTTAATCTATCTTGATAATTTGCATCAACTGCAATAGAAAATGTAAGAACTTTTCCATTTTGCTCCCATCGGTTATTTTGATAAACCCAACCACTATCTAAAAGTAATTGGTCAGCCTGATTTTCTAGATAAACTGTATCTAACTTTGTATTATAAATCCAACTATTAGATGGAAACAAGAAATTTGTCTGCAAATAGCCTCCTCCAATATTTGCCATTAAATTGGCTTTATCAATATAAAGCGCTATTGCTTTTCTAGTTCTACTATCTGATAATACATCAACACCAGTATTAAAACTTAAAAATACTACATCTCTATCTGGAATATCAACCTTTGTATACCCTAATGAACCTATATATGTCTGTATATTTTTAGAGCTAACTTCCATAATATCAATATATCCAGACTTAAAAGCAGCATACATATTTCCAATAGAATCATACAAATTAATATCTATTTCTGTTAATACTGGCTTTTTTTCTGAGTTCCAATAGTTTTCATTTGGAACAAGAACCAAAACTCCGTTTTCATTTGAAGCAAATTTAAACATTCCAGTTCCCATAGGTATATTATTCTTATCAGAATTTGCAACATCTTCACCATTATAATAGTTACTACTCAAAATTGGCATAGTCAAATTATATTCAAAAAATTCAACTTCTTGTGATAAACTTATCTTTACTGTATGTTCGTCAATTGGTAAGATTTCAGTAACATATTGCAAATTTGAACTATAACTACCACCATTATATTTTATAGTATCTACAGTAAATATGACATCTTGTGCGGTAAAATCTGTTCCATCTTGCCATTTAACATCATCTCTTAAAGTTAAAATATATGTTAAATCATTTTCTTTAGCAATTCCAGTAGCTAATGAAAGCTCTAAACTATAATCATTCTCTATAGTAATTAATGAATCAAAAATAAGTCTTGAAACTTCTTTTACATATTTATTTTTACTTAAAATCGGATTTAACGTATCAAGTTCAGCAATTCCTAATCTTAAATTTGTAATAAGATTACTAGTTGTTGAAACTTTATCTTCAATCTTCTCACTAGACGTATCCTTGCTATAAAAAACTACATAAGTAGTAATTAATAAAATTATAAAACCTAAAACAAAAATATATTTAAAAACACCTTGTTTCACTTATTCAAAACTCCTAATTAAAATTATAAGTCAAAAAAATTATTACATGTTTTAACTTAAAAGTCAATACAAATTTTAATAAAAAATTACGAGAACTTTTCGCTTAAAGTTCTCGCCATATTTTACTAATTTGTTTCTATTTCTTCAGTTTCATAGATATTTTTTGAACTATCTACAAGCCTAAATTTATATATTCCTTCACCTGTAACATTAACTTTAATTTCAGTTGCTGATTTTGAAGTTGGATTAATTTTTGTAGTTGTTACAACATTACTACTGTTTATATAAACAGAATAGACCTCAGAAATATTATTTAGGTTTTTACTAGATGAATTAATTTTAAATTCAAATGTTGTTCCTGTCTTAGGTCCCTGAGTTACTGTTATAGGTGGAGTATAAGTTATTTTTGGGTCATTTTTCCAATCACTCTGAGTATAATAAATAACATTTTTATCACTTGGATCTTTTATTCCCTCAACAGAATAAACTGTTCTAGTCGAAAAATCAACAATAACATCATTTATTCCTTTTAAATCAAAATTTTTTGATATATCATTGCTTTTAAATAAAAATACATTATTGCCTGGTTTAGCTAAATCAGGATACTTGCTTATTACATTTCTAGCTAAATCTAAATTGCTACTTTGCAATAATAATTTACTTGAAAAATCTACACCATATCTTACTTTAAAATAATCTACATATTCATTATTACCTGAATGTCTTTCTAACAAATATGTTTGATAATCTGTAGCTATTTCATCAACTAATTTTTGCATTTCCTCAATTTCTGATTTCTTTCCTTCAAACTTCATCTGATTAAAAGATGATACGCTTGTAGAAATAGTAAGCCCAGCAATAATAATTAACAATACTACTGAAGTAATTAATGAAATTAATGTTACACCTTTGTTATTTTTCATAACAAATTCCTCACTTTATTATAAACTCTTTTGTACTATTGATTTTGATAATATTGTAAAATTAAATCAGACATATATTTATTATAATCAAATGCTTTCATATATTTTGGCATTCCATAATCTACACCATAAGTTTCAACTGTAGCTTTTGTAATAACTGGACATGAATCAACGTTAAATTTTACAATTTCTTGGTTTTCTGATAAATTTCCAGCAACTGGGTCTGAAGTAGTATTTCCTTCTTCATCAGTTTCTTCTTGCTCTAATGGTAAAGTAAGCATTCTCTCAATTAAATCCATTCCTTTAATTACTTTACCAAATGCTGCATATTCACCATTTAAAGTACTATCCTCATCTGTTGTTATGAAAAATAAAGAATTTCCTGAATTATAGCTCTCTTGGCTTAAATTATCACCACTATAATTGCTTCTATAAAGTCCAACAGTTCCTTTTTCAAATCTTAATGTATTATCATCAAATCCATTTGCAACAAATTCTCCAGCAACTGAAACTTCATAATCTTCTTCTTCGCTACCTCTTTTGTCTTCATCTGTTGTAGAATAATTTGGGTCATCCTCTGAAATATAAGGTGTTACACTTTTATCTAAATCGCTAACTCTTAAAACATCTTCTTCAGCTGTTTTAGTAATAGTAACTTCTTGTCCTTCTGGTCCTATATAGTTTCCATTTTCATCATATTGGTCACTAGGCGTTTCTTCTGTTTTTAAATTCATTCCAGCAGCAACTGCTCTAGTATCTGTTCCATAGAATATTTTTCCATCATAATATCCATTTTGAGCAAGCTTAATAATTGTTGCCACAGTATTTGGAGCATAATCAGGTTCAAGTTCAATTTGAACTTCTCCATAATTTTCAACTTCTAAAGTTAAAATTGGATTTTTAGAATTTTTATTATAGCTTACACTTTTCACAGCTCTAAATATTAAAAATCCTACACCTATAGCTACTGCTGCAATTAAAATAATTAAAATTAAATTTTTTAGTACGTTTTTCATTTTGTCAAACACTCCTTGTTATATCTTAAAATTGCTTGAAAAACTAAGCTAAGCCTAAATATTTTATTGCTTCACTTACATTTTTCACACCTATTATATCTAATTTATGAGATTCTTTCAAGTATTTTTTATTACTTTCTGGAATTATACATTTTTTATAACCCAATTTTTCAGCTTCATTAAGTCTTTTATCAATTAGATTAACACTTCTAACTTCGCCTGTCAAGCCAACTTCACCGATGACAACTACTTTTTTATCTATAGGAATATTTTTTAAACTTGAAACAGTTGCCACACAAATTCCTAAATCAATTGCAGGCTCATTTATCTTAATTCCACTTACAACATTTAAGTAAATATCTTGAGTTCCAAGCGAAACTCTAGTTTTTTTCTCTAAAACAGCCGCTAAAAGAGTTAATCTATTATAGTCAATTCCAATAGCATTTCTTCTTGGCATTCCAAAAAAGCTCTGTGTAACTAAAGCCTGAAGCTCTATTAAAAGTGGTCTTGTTCCTTCTAATGAAACAATTATAACTGTTCCGCTACTTCCACTACTATCTTTATCTGAAATTAAAATTGAAGATGGATCTAATATCTCAACTAGCCCTTCGTTTTCCATTTCAAACATTCCAATTTCATTTGTTGAGCCAAATCTATTTTTTACTCCACGCAAAATTCTATATGAAAAATATCTTTCTCCTTCTAAATATAAAACAGTATCTACCATGTGTTCTAGTACTCTAGGACCAGCAATTGTTCCATCTTTTGTTACATGTCCAATAATAATAGTTGTTATTCCTTTATGCTTACAAATTTTCATAATTCTAGCAGTAATTTCTCTAACCTGTGAAACACTTCCCGCGCTAGAAGTTATATCATCAGAATAAACAGTTTGAATAGAATCTATTATCACAAACTCTGGATTATTTTTTTCAATTTGAGCTTCTATATTATCAATATCTGTTTCAGACAAAAAAAGTAAATTATCTTTATGTACATTTAATCTATCTGCTCTTAATTTAATTTGTTCAGCAGACTCTTCTCCAGAAACATATAATATCTTTCCTTGAATGTCTATTTTATCACAAATTTGAAGAATTAAAGTTGATTTTCCAATTCCGTGGCTCGCCACCAATAAGAGTTAAAGAACCGAGTAACAAATCCTCCTCCTAAAACTCTATCTAATTCTCTAATTCCTGTTTTTATTCTTGTCGTTTCTTTTTTTACTACATCATTTAATTTAACTGCATCAGTTCTTTCACTTTTAAAAGATGTAGTTCCTTTTTTCTCTACATCTTTTTCCTCATAAAAGGTATTCCATGAATTACAAGATGGGCATTTTCCCAACCATTTTGGTGACTCATACCCGACATTCACTACAAACAAAAATTGTCTTTAATTTCATTCCAACATCCCTTTTTCTAATAATTTTTCAAGTACAATAACAAACATTGCATGGCTCCAGCTAAGCCCAATAACCCATTTGGCTTTTAATGTAATATTATCAATTTGCTCTGCCAAAAAACCATGTTCATAAGATGTATTTACTACAAAATTAAAACATTCTAAAGCGTCATCTTTTCTATCAGCTTCAATATAATATAAAGCCATCCATAATGTAGCAATTACCCATGGATTTCCTCCAACATAAGTATCATTCTCATATCTCATAAATCCACCTGTATATGTTCTTATTGTCATTTCCATCTTTTGTACTGTATTTAACATCTCTCTAGAGTTATATTCTAACATTCCAAAAGGAATGCAAGGTCCAAGAAGACTTATATCCATTCTATTGTCTTCACGATTTCTAACAAAAGTTTTCAAATTTTCATCAAAAAAGTTTTCTAAAATATATTGTTTTAATCTTAAACTATATTCATCTAATTCTAAATTTTCCCTTCCATTTGCTGGAAGTATTACTACACTTATTTTCATTGCTGCTCTAAATGCAGAATAAATATTTGCTAAAGCATATAATGAAACACCTTCATACTCTTCCCATAAATCATAACTTTTTCTAAATTTTGGTTCTTTTGAAAGCAAATCATCAACATATAGTTTTAAATATTCTACAGCTTTATTTATCATTGTAGTATTTTTTTTCAAAAAATCCATATCTTTTATTTTCAAATAATGTTCATAAATTCCAACAATAACTCCAGCAGTTTCATCAATTTGATAACCCCAAGAAGGAGCTAATCTTCCATCTGTATAAAATCTTTGCTCCCATCTTCCAGTTTCACTTTGCGTAATTCTACAAAAATCATTATAAAATTTTGTTGTTTCATCTTCCATTCCAAGTATATCTTGAGCTTTAGTAATAAATACAGAATCTCTAGGCCAACAATATGAATACCTACCACTTTTTGTTTTCCATTCATCAATTTCTACTCCAGCTGACATTCCACCTGTTTCTTTATTTTGAAGAAGCGGATATAAAAGAATAGTTCTTGAATAAATTTCTTTAATTCTATCATCTAATTTAGAATTTAAAATTTTTAATTTGTCATGGCTTATAACAAAATTTTTCCAATATTCAATTGTTTTTGAATATAATTCATTTACATCTAAATTTTTAACTCTTTCTATTTTCTTTCCCAAATTTTCAAAATCAGTTTCATTTACCATAATAAACAATGAAAATCTAGCTTCTTCATTTGGATGAAGTGTTCCAATATCATAAGAAATTGCTGAATTATTAGATAACCCAACATAGTCTTTTCCCCAAATACTTCCTGTCCAAATACTATTTTCAACATCATTTACTTGATATGAATATAGTTTCTCATTTGAAAATATAGAAAATGTATAATCATGATTATATTGAATTAAACTATTATATTTTATCAAACCTGATGTATCATTATTTATATTTGATAATAATTTAGAGTTTGCTAGTAAATTTATTTTTAAATCAATAGAATTTTCATTTTTTATTAAATAATTTCTAACAAGTATATTTTCATTTACAGGAACAAAATCAGTTTGTAATACTCTTAAACTAAAATAAGTATTAAAAATCTCTGTTTGCAATACATTAGTATTTTCTATATACCTTTGCATATAAGTATTATTTATATCATCATGTAAATATATATTTAATGAATCATTTATCTTAACGCTCATTTTCATCCATTCTATAAATTGTTTAAAGTCTGGATGTGGATAAAAAAATCTTAAAATTTCTCCTGTTTTTGAAAATGTAGCAGTAACATTTCCATTTCCGGACTACTGCATCATTAAAATACTTATCCATAATTTACTCTCCAATTATTTTATTTATATGTTCTTGCAGTTCTTTAATTCTATTGCTCAAACCTATAATTTCTTCATCATCTGTTTCTAATTTAGAAGCTTTTATATCTTCACCAATATCTGTCATTGTTTCAATTAAATTCTCAATATTATCAAGAACTTCAAACTTTCTAGCAAGTTTTCTATATTCAATTTCATCATTTTCATTAAATTCACATTTTGGTTCTGTTGAACCATCTAATATATATGTTTCTCCAAAACTTGGAATTGTAACTTTTGTTTCTGAAGTTGCTTCAATTTTATTTTTTAACTCAATTTGAGCATCTTCTTCACCATGAACTAAAAATATATGTTTTGGCGGATTTGTAAATGAATAAACAAAATTTAATAACCACTCTTGGTCAGCATGTCCAGAATATCCTTCAATATACTCTACTCTAGCATTAACTGCAATTTCTTCGCCAAATAATTTTACTTTTTTAGCTCCATTAACAATTGAATATCCTAATGTTCCAGGAACTTGATATCCAACAAAAAGAATAGTACTACTTTCTTTCCAAAGATTATGTTTTAAATGATGCTTAATTCTACCAACATCACACATTCCGGCTAGCAGATATTATTATACATGGTTCTTCTCTTTGATTTAATTCTTTAGATTCTTCAGCTGTTACAGTAAACTTAAGTCCAGGAAATTCTAAAGGATGGTCACCAGATTTAATTTTTTCCTGTATTTCTTCTTCAAAAAGCTCTGTATTTTTCTTAAATATTTCTGTAGCTGAAATTGCAAGTGGACTATCTACAAAAACATCAGCTTTCATCAATTTTTCATATTTTTTGAAAAACTCTTCATCTTGACTACCTTTTTCATCTTTTAATTTGTCAATTTCATATAAAATTTCCTGTGTTCTTCCGAACTGCAAATGAAGGTATTACAACAGTTCCATTATTATCTAAAGTTTCTGAAACTATGTCCAAAAACGCTTCTGCTTTAGTATCATTTCTAATATGAAGTCTATTTCCATAAGTAGATTCCATTATTACATAATCAGCATTTGAAATCATTGTTGGAGAATCTAAAAGTGGTAAATCATTATTTCCTAAGTCACCTGTAAATACAAGTTTAGTTGTTTTACCATCTTCTTGAATCCAAATTTCAATTATTGCAGAACCTAACATATGACCAGCATCATTAAATCTAACACTTATATTATCGTCAATATCAATTATATCATCATATTCAACAGGTTTAAATATCTCTTGACATTTTATTGCCTCTTCCGCTGTATAAAGTGGTGGAAGTGGTTCTTTTCCTTCACGAATTCTTTTTCTATTTCTCCATTCAACTTCAGTTTCTTGAATATGCCCGGCTATCTGGAAGCATTATAGAGCATAAATCGCAAGTAGCTTTTGTTGCATAAACTGGGTTTCTGTAACCCTCATTATAAAGTTTTGGAATTCTTCCAGAATGATCAATATGAGCATGTGTTAATAACATAAAATCTATTTCATTTATATCAAAGGCAAATGAATCAGAATTATCATATTCTTCCGTAATTTTTCCTTGATACATTCCACAGTCGACTAAAAATTTTTTTCCAGCAGCTTCAACTAAATGATTAGAACCTGTAACAGTTTTAGCAGCTCCCAAAAAAGATACCTTCATTTGTGTTCCTTTCTTTACTCTTGTATTTTACATGAATAATTTATAAATTTTCCCTGATTTTATATCAAAGCTTTTTTTAGAGAACTGACCTTTTATATCAAATTCTTTTTCAAAAACTTCTCTTTCATAAGTTTTAACTCTTATACAGTCATCTTTTATAGCAATTTCAAATCTTATAGCCATTAAATCTATAATCTTTGTATCTAAAATTAAACTAATTATTTCTTGATTTAACTCATCATCATTTGCAATTTTTCTAATAACCTCATTTGCTACTAATTTTTGAATTGCCTGTTTTAATACAACATTAATCTGGTTATTTAAAGTTTCATTATCTCTAATTTGCTCTTTATCTGTTAAATATAAAAATCTATAATATCTAATCTTAAAAATTAAATCTTTAAGACCTTGAACATTATCTGTTTCATAACAATTATCTTTTAATAACGTAATAAATGTCTCTTGTAGCTTAATAAGTATTTCTTCTTTATTTTGTAAGTTGTTAGAATTTATTTCAATATATTTTTCTAATTCTCTTTTTTTGTTCATATAATTTATTGGATTCATGCTTGCTGTCAATTCAGAGATTTTATTTACAACTACCTCTTTTCTATTCTCTAACATTTTCTTATATATTCCAATAGTTGCAATTCTTTTTGCAGACTCTACTTTAGAATTTCTAGTAATATATTCTTTTCTCATTAAATCCTTATTATTTAACAGAATCGTTATTTTTTCTAGCTCTTTTAAATATTTAAGTTTAAGATTTTTTATATTTTCAAAATACGCTATTTTATCAGAAATTTTTTCTAATTCCTTTATTTTAGAAGCAATTTCTTTGTCAGTCTTACTTCTTTCTTTTATAGTTAATCCAGAAACTAGATATTTACATAAAATTTCAAAATATCCGTGTTCTCTCAAAATGTTTCTTTATTTCTTGAAAAAAACTCTCATCCTTTGTGTCTCCTGACTTCCATTGTTCCATAAAAATATTTCCAAACATTATAACAAAGTTTTGATAAACTAAATTATCTTCAATATTTTTTTTGTTCCTAGAATTTACATCCCATGACCAACCGCTAAAATCTGATAGTATTTCCAAAACATTAGAGCAATATCCATTCACTAATGTTCTTTGAAGTGAACTTTTATATTCAAAATTATCTGGTATATAAAAATATTTTGGCATTATAGCTGAAATGGAATATAGAAGTGAATTTTCAGTCGGATAGCAAAGTAAACTTCTTTCTTCAGAATTAGTTAAGCCTTGAACATTATTTTTCTTTAAAATATCGTTTTCTTCTGGCTCAATTAACTTTATATTATCACAATATTTTTTGATAGTATCTAAAATTAAATTTAAAAATTCATCTTTAGTAGTATCAATATTTTTTACCATTTCATAGTCTTTATAAAATTCTTCAATTTTATAAATCATACTAAATAACAAACTTTTGGAATTTGAAGAAAAGTATTTAGAATCCAAAATTTTTTCTAATATTAAATTATAATCAGCATCTGCCTTAAATAATTTCATTAATCCTCTTCACTTTCTCCTTGATTTTCTTCATCTGTATTTACAGCAATTTGAGTAGGACTCATATTAATCTCTTGCCAACGTTCTTTAGAAATTAAAACTTCTCTAGGTTTACTACCAGCATAACCAGAAATAACTCCTCTTGCTTCCATTTGGTCAATTATTCTACCAGCTCTAGCATAGCCCACTTTAAATCTTCTTTGAATAAAAGACGTAGAAGCCTGTCCAATTTCAATAACACTTTCAATAGCTTCATTTAGAAGTGGATCCATATCATCTCCATCTTCCATTTCCTCATCTTTTTCTTTATCTGATTTATTAGAATTTTCTATCTGTTCTATAATATCTTGATTATATGTAACAGTTCCATTTGATTTTATAAATCCAACAATATTTTCAACTTCATCATCAGACACAAAAGCACCTTGAACTCTGGTTGGCTTTGAAGCCCCAATAGGATAAAACAACATATCACCTTTTCCTAAAAGCTTTTCAGCCCCAGCCATATCTAATATTGTTCTAGAATCTATTTGAGAAGATACTGCAAATGCAATTCTTGATGGAACATTAGCTTTAATAAGACCAGTAATAACATCAACAGAAGGCCTTTGTGTTGCAATAACTAAATGCATTCCAGCAGCTCTGGCTTTTTGAGCCAATCTACATATTGCATCTTCAACATCTTTTGCAGCAACCATCATTAAATCTGCAAGCTCATCTACAATTATAACAATTTGAGGTAATTGTCTATGTTCAGTTTCTTCAACTGAATGATTATATCCCTTTAAATCTCTTACTCCTTGTTTTGCAAATAAACTATATCTATTTTCCATTTCTTGAACAGCCCAAGCTAAAGCTCCAGCAGCTTTTTTAGGATCTGTTACAACTGGAATTAATAAATGTGGAATTCCATTATAAACTGAAAGTTCAACGACCTTTGGATCAACCATTAAAAGTTTTACTTCACTAGGTTTAGCTTTATATAAAATACTTGTAATAAGAGAATTAACACATACAGATTTTCCAGAACCTGTTGAGCCTGCAATTAATACGTGTGGCATTTTTGCAATATCTGCAATAACAGCATCTCCAGCAATATCCTTTCCGAAGTGCCATAGAAACCTTAGAAGTTGCATCTTTAAAGCTATCTGATTCTAAAACATCTCTTAAAGGAACAAGTTCTCTTTGACTATTTGGAATTTCTATACCAACAGCCTGTTTTCCTGGTATAGGAGCTTCAATTCTTATAGTTTCAGCAGCTAAATTTAAAGCTATATCATCAGCAAGCTTTGCAATTTTACTAACTCTAACACCTTCTGCAGGTTTTAACTCAAATCTCGTAATTGCTGGACCAACAGAATAGTTTTCTACTTTTGCAGCAACTCCAAAACTATGTAAAGTTTTTTGCAATTTTAAAGCAGTCTCTGACAAAGCTTTATTTCCACCTCTTGAACTTTTTTGGTTTCCTTGTTTCATAAGTTCTAATGGTGGAAATTCATAATTATCATCTTCTTCAGAAGTTGTATTATGCTCTAATTGTAAAATTTCTTGAGTTTTCTCTTCTTTCTCAACAGTTTGTTTTACAAATAGCCCACTTAATTCATTAGGATTTTCCGTAGCTTTTTGATCTTCAACAAGTTTTCCATTTTCAATAATCTCGCTACTTCCATCATTATGTCTAAATAATCCTTTAATTTTTCCTTCTTTCTTAACTGGAGCTTGCTCTTCAAGTCCTTCCAAATTCATCTTTATTTGGTCTTCTTGCATTCTTAGCTCTTCTTCATATTTTGCTTTTCTTGATTTTACATCATCTCCATCATCTAAAGGAATATTTATAACTTTATTCTTTCTCTTTTCCTCTCGAGCAGCTCTTCTTGCTTCAAGTTCATCATGGCGTAATTCTTTACTTTCCTCCATTCTATCTTGCAAATCTAATAACCAACTTGAAGGGCTAAATCCAAACGTAAATATTGCCAAAATTAACGTTAAACCGAAGAGAAGCAACTGCTGCGCCAAACTCTCCGAATAAACTAACTAATGGATATGCAATAACTGCTCCAATAGTTCCTCCACCGCCATCTGAAACACCTAATTTATATGCTGCCTGAACGACTGTTTCAAATCCTTTTGCTTTATCAATATGCCCAATAGACATTTGATAAATTGTAAAACAAGAAGAAACAAATCCTAATAAAAGTAAAATTTGAAATATCTTTGATTTTATAAATTTTCCATTATCCTTCGTAACAGCAAAAGCAACTCCAAAAATTGCAATTGGAATTATATATTTAATTTTTCCAAAACATCCTCCTAAAAATGGGCCTAAATTTTCTCCTAACGCCCCAGCATTTCCATATATAATAACACATGCTAATATTCCTAAAATAATTAATAATACTACTGCAATATCAGGATCTAAGCCTCTTGAAGTAGTAGATGCTCTCTTTCTAGTTTTTCTCCTTTTAGCCATACAATACCTCTTTTCCCGATTTTTTATATTTTTTATCTATAAATTAAAGCAAAATTACCTAATATATCACATTAAAATTTTATATATAATTTTAAAAAAAGTCAATGAATAAACACAAAAAAAATCTGCTTTTAAGCAGACCTTTTATTTATATTATTTCATTTGTTTACGATCTTCTTGGATAGTTTCTATCTTGCTTTGTAAGTTTAACTCTACACCATTCAAGTTATCTACTAATTTAATCATTGATTCTTCAACATCTTTTAACATATCATCAATATAAGCTTTTGTATTATTCTCATATTCTCTAAACATATCATTAGCTGTAGTAATAATCTCATTTTTTCTTTCATTTGCTTGTTTTGTTATTTCATGCTCATCTATCATAGATATTATTCTATTTTCAGCCTCTTTTACAATATCGTCAGCATCTTTTTCAGCTTCTTTTATAATTCTTTCTCTTTCCTCTTTTATCCATTTAGCTTGCTTTAACTCATCAGGAAATTTTAATCTAATCTCTTTAATAATATCTAAAATTTCAACTTTACTTACAATACTTTTATCAGTAAACGGTACAGTTTTACTTTTTTCAATTATGTCTTCTAAAGTTTCTAATAAAGTATAGATTTCCATAATTACCCCTTTCGTCTAACAAATATAAGAGATACCCTCCCATATTTTTTGACATCTATCACCTCTAGTTCAAGCTTTGAAAGCCCTTCTAGAACATCATCTTCTATGTCAGTTTCAATAATAATTTTTCCCGAAATTTTTATAAGTTCATTATCTATAATAAATTTTGTAGAATTAACTGCAAAATCAGTTTTATATGGTGGATCTAAAAATATAAAATCAAATTTTATATTTTCATTTTTAAACTTTTCCAATGCTTTTAAATAGTCACATTGTAAAACCACAGTTTGAGCTTCAAATCTTGTTTTTTGTATATTCTGATTTATTATTTTAATAGCTTTTCCAGATTCATCTACCAAGTAAGCCAAATTTGCTCCCCTACTAACTGATTCAAGTCCTAAAGCACCACTCCCAGCAAATAAATCTAAGACTATACTATCTGGTAATTCCATATTTATCTTACTAAATAATGCTTCTTTCACTCTATCTAAAGTAGGTCTAGTAGTTTCATATCCATCTAAAGTATATAGTTTCGTAGCTCTAGCTTTACCTGATATTATTCTCATAGTACACCCCTATAATACTACCATATAACTATTTTATTCCAAATCCATAATATGTCAATGGTATTTACAAAATTGTAATACTAACTTATTTCGATTGTAATAAATTTCATAATCTTGTAAATTTTTTCATACACAAAAAAAGATTGTAATACATTACAATCTTTTATCATTCGTTAAAATATTTTAATTATTATCTTCATTTCCATCATCTTTTAATAATTCTAATTGTGAAATAAGTAATGCTTCCATCTTAGCTTTATACATGTCAAACTTCTTTTTAGTTTCTTCAATTTTAACTCTTAATTCAAATTCTTGACGTCCTAAATCTTCAGTTTGTTTTCTAGCTTGTAATTGGGCATCTTGAACTATTTGCTCAGCTTGTCCGCTGAGCCATTTTTTTAATATCTTCAGCAGTTGTTTGAGCCATAACTAAAGTATTTTGTAATGTATGTTCAACATTTCTGTAATGTTCCAAGTCTTTTTGGTTACTTTCTACTTTTTCTTTCAATTCAGCATTTTCTTTATATAACTTTTCATACTCAACTGTCAATTCGTCAAGGAAATCATCAACTTCACTAACATTATATCCATTTAAAGATCTTCCGGAATTTTTTATTTTCGATGTCTAACGGTGTTAGCATATTTATTATTCCTCCTACTTATAACGCTTATTTCATCCAAGGAGCCTGTGTTCTCTCACTCTTCTCCCTAGTGATAGGTTCATTTACTATATCATAATTACAAGGAGCAACAACGAATATAGAATTAGAAACTTTTTCAATTCTTCCATCTAACGCAGTAACAGCACCACTAACAGTATCAATTATTCTTCTAGCAATATCTTTATTTACATATTCAAGATTCATAACTATACCATTTTTAGCTTTCAATTCACCAATTATTTCAGTTACATCAGGGTCATAATTAGTTGGCTTAATTATTTTCATTTTAATAGCTTGAGTTTGAGGCATTGGTACAACTTTCCTTTTATTCCAAAAACCTACATTTCTCTCACTACCAGAATCAATTTCTTCATCTTCTTCATTAATATCATATGCATTATCTAGGATTTCTTCATCTTCTTCAATTTCAGCATCCTCTCCTGTCAAAAAATCCCATATTTTTCTAAATGCAGCTACTGCCATCTTTCGCCCTCCTAATATTTTACTTTTCATTCGTAATCATATCTATAGTATCTAACTTTTTCCACATATTGTCAATAGTTTTTTAGAAATGTAAACAAATTTTGTGAAAATTGTAACATTTTTGTAAACATAGTTAATCTCATGTTAAAAAAAATTAAAATTCCTATTATTATATTCTAATAAAATTAAAATTTTCCCCTAAAATTTTTTATTTTGTTACTAGAATTTCATCATATAATTTTATTTTTGGAAATTCTACAATTTCATTTTGTGAAAATCCTAATTCTAAAAGTTCTTCATCAGAATAGTTATCAACAATTGAATAAGTATCATTCTGTCTTAATACTTTAACCAAAATTTCTTCTTCTGTTCCAGCCCTTGTTCTAACAATATATGTCAAATCATTTTTTACAGTTAAAGCGCTATTACTAACCTTCCATCCACTAAATTTCCACCAAATAACATCTAAAGAAATTTTTCTATATTCAATTAAACTTTCTACACTTTCTTTTATTTCAAAAATAATAACCCTTTTGTTATCTTCTTCATTTATTTTATGAATTGTAGCTGAAACTTCACTTCCATCTGGAAGCCTTAAAATAACTTTATCACCTTCTTCAGCAACTTCACTATTTTCAGTATTCATAGGACATGCAATATAACAATAATAATTATTAATAATTTTTCCTGTTGTCTTACTTTCAGGAATTGAAGAACAAGTATTAAGCTCTAAACCATCTAAAAGTGTAGACGTAACATAGCTTAAATCACCATTATTTAATGTTATAGTATCTTCTAAACCGTCAACTCTATATGAAATAATTCCTGGCTTTGGACTATTTATTGTTTTTGAATTTCCGAGAAATTTGATTATTTAAAGCAGTTCTCTGTTCTATTAAAGTTCTCACATAAGAACCTTCTGAACTTAGACTTCCAGCAATTTCACTTTTTTTAACAATATAATTATTTATTCTCTTTTGATATTCTCTAATATTTTGAAGATTATTTTCTTTAAACATATTTTCAAGTTCTTTTTTTATTTCTATTTCTAAACTAGCTATCTCTGGAGAAGAGCCAATATTTTCTTCTTCTGAAAGAGCTTTATCTATTTGAATATCTAAATTTTCTATTTGCTTTGTTATTGCTTCTTCATTAGCAGAATAATATCTAAAAACTGGTTCATTTGCCCCAACTCTAGTCCCTTCTGTAACAATTTGAGTAATTCTATTTGAAGAATCATCGCCTTTTAATATTTCTTCTTCTCGAATAATATATCCGCTCTGTTTCCTCTTCATAAGAAAGACTTCCATTTTCTATCATAAATGTTCCAGTCTCTTTATCTATCAAATTAGTAACATTCATTAAAAAATAGACTAAAATGCCGAGTAATTATAAGTATTACAATAAGTTTTATTACTCTGTGTCTTGTAACTTGTACACTCACTTATTTTCTCCATTCCTCTAAAATAATCTCTACATTTTTTTCATTTCCATCTTTACCGATTTAGCCAAATATAATCATTATTCTTTTTAAACCATGTAAGCTGTCTTTTTGCATAATGTCTAGTTTCTTGTTTAATCTTATCTACCATTTCATCATAAGAAATTTTTCCATCTAAATATTCTATAACCTCTTTATAACCAATCGCTTGCATAGCAGTAGGAAATTTTTCATATTTAGAACGCCAAGCCTTAACTTCATCTATTAACCCTTGCTTTAGCATTATATCAACTCTCAAATTTATTCGTTCATATAATTTTTCTCTATCCCAAGTAATTACAAATTTTCTAAAATCATATTTCACGCCTTGTTTGCGTGAATTTATATCTTGTTCTGTCTTTGTTATTCCAGTTTCTTTATAAATTTCTAAAATTCTTGTAATTCTTTTTTTATCATTTGGACTTACAATTTTCATAGCTTCTGGGTCAATTGCCATAGCTTCTTCATATAAAGATTTTAAACCATCTTCCGTTTCAGCTTTTTCCATTAAAGTTTTTCTATAATCTAAATCAAAATTCATTTCAGGATAATCAATTCCATATATAAGTGAATTTATATATAGTCCTGTTCCGCCTACAACTATAGGTGTTTTGCCCTTTGCCAAAATTTCCCTAATAGCATTTTCTGCGTCTTTCTTAAAATTTGAAACAGAATATCTTTTATCAGGACTTACAAAATCGACTAAATAATGTTTTATTCCATCCATTTCTTCTTTCGTTACTTTAGCTGTTCCAATCTCCATATCTTTATAGATTTGCATAGAATCTGAAGAAACGATTTCTCCATCTAGTTGTTTAGCAAGCTCTATTGATAATGATGTTTTTCCGTGATGCAGTAGGTCCAGCTATTACAATAACTTTAGGCTTAATTTCCATTATTTATCTCCTACTAAATTTTTTCTCCATATTTGCTTTGCTAATCTTAACAGCTGTAAGTCTTCCATTTGGATACATAAATGGACTTTCAAGCTCTAATAATTTTCTAACTAGCTTTTCTAATTCTTTTTCATCTAAACTTGTATCTGAAAACTCTACATATTTGCTTGCAACAGTAGCAATAAACTTTTCTTCTTTTTCTTCAGTAGCAGTAACAGCGACTGTATCCATTTCTCTTAAAATTTCTAAAAATAAGTTTTTAGTATTTAATTGTTCAGCCCAACTAGGAACTTTCATCAATTTTAAAGTATATTCTCCAAATTCATCATACTCAAACCCAGCTTTTTTAAACATTTGAACTAAACCACGAGCAATACTCATTTCTTTTGGATTTAATGTTATAATATCAGCTAAAAGAAGTGTTACAGAATCTTTATTTTCTTCATCATAAAAATTATTTTTAACAACCTCATACATAAGCCTTTCTTCTGCAGCGCTTTTTTCTATCATATACATTTCATCTTTTACTTCAATTATTGCATAATTTCCAAAAATAGCTCCAATATATCTATATTGCACTTTTGGCTTTTTCTCTTTTACGTCATCTTTAAATATTGTCTCATTTTTGATATCTTCAACAAATTGAATATTACTAGAAATGTCCAATTTTGCATTTTCTTCCTCTTTTGTTTTTCTTACAGTAGATACCTCTGTCCCAAAAACCTTTTTATACATATTTTCAAAGTCTTTAGTCATTGGAATATCATCTTCTTTTTCATTTTTTTCTTTAAATAACTCTTCACGAACTTTTCCAGTATCTATAAACTGAGTATCATCCATATCACTTTTTACTTTTTGCTCAATTATTCTTTTAGTAAGAGTATCATTAGTTTCTTCAACTATATTTTCTGTATTTACAACATTTTCTAAATCTTCATCTACATTTTCTTTATTTTCAACAAGTTCATTTTTTATAGAATCTGATTCAGATTTAACTTCTTGTGTATTTAATACAACAGTTTCACGGTTATTTTGTTTCTCAATTTTTTTCAAAGAATCTACAATTTCTGTTTTTGAACTATTTGCAGAAAATAATTTAGTTGAATCAATTTTTAATGTTTTACTTTCAGCTTCTGCTTTTAATAAATCATTTACATCATAATCTGACTCTCTTGTATCACTAGAAATTATTGTATTTCCAAGTTTTATTTCCTGAGGCTTTTTTTCCTCTTTAATTACTTTTTCATTTTTTAATTCAGCTCTTACTTCTGTTGCTATTGGTGACTCCTTTGGTTCTTCTTTTTCATCATCTTTTTCAATATTAGAATCAAAATTATCCCAATTTAATCCACCGTTTTTTTCTAGCTTCAAAAATATCTTCTATAAGTGTTGGCTTGTCTCCACTTTCAAACTCATTCTCTTCTTCATTTTCATTATTTAAGAACTTTTTAAAAAATCCACTAAATGTACCTGCTCGTGGTTTAAATTCTTCACTTTTATTTTCTTCATCCACAATTTGTTCATCTTTTTGCGGATTTTCTATTACATTTTCTAAATTTTCTTGGTATTGAATTTCTGGTTCTTTAAATGTTTTTACCATAATTTCTTCATTTTTGGATTTTATTGCATTATAAATTGCTTTAAATACTTTTTGTTCTTCTTCAAATCTAACTTCCAACTTTGCTGGATGAACATTGCAATCAACTTTTGAAGAATCCATTTCAAGATTCAAAATTACAAATCCATATTTTCCAGCTGGTAAAATATCTCTGTAAGCTTGGTCAACACTTGATGTCAATGTTTTATCTTTAACATATCTATTATTTACAAAGAAAATTTGACCATTTCTATTTGACCTAGCAATAGAAACATTACCTACTACTCCTGTTACTTTAATATCTTCATAAGTATAGTTAACTTCAGTTACACCACTTGCTACATCTTTTCCATAAATACTATAAACAACAGTCTTAATATCATCATTTCCAGTTGTTTGAATTGCTGTCTTTCCTGTATTTACAAGTTTAAAAGAAACATTTTTATTAATTAAAGCTAAACGAGTAATAACATCTTCTATATAACCTGATTCTGTAAAATCTTTCTTTAAAAACTTATATCTAACTGGAGTATTGAAAAATAGATTTTTAACTGTAATTGTAGTTCCATTAGGACTCGCACATTCGCTTTTTTCTAAAACTTTTCCACCTTCTACAACAATTTTATGTCCAAAATCATCCTCAGGTCTTTTAGAAATCATTTCAACATTACTAATTGCAGCAATACTAGCTAAAGCCTCACCCCTAAATCCCATTGTTTTAACTTTTTGTAAATCATCAGCATTTCTAATTTTACTAGTTGCATGGCGTTCAAAAGCAATTTCCATATCATCTTCTGAAATTCCGCATCCATCATCAATAATTTTTATTAAAGAAATTCCACCATTTTTTATTTCAACAGTTATATTCTTACTACCAGCATCAATAGAATTTTCACACATTTCCTTAACACATGATGCTGGTCTTTCTATAACTTCACCTGCTGCAATTTTATTAATAGTTAAATCGTCCAAAAGTACTATTTTTCCCATATTCCAATTCCTTTCAAAAATAAAATAATACTCTAAAAAATATTTTTCAAAGGTATTATATCATTAAATATTTTTTTTGTGTAGTTTTTTTAGAAAAAAAAGAAAAAAGCTTTTCTTATTCTAAAATAAAAAAAGCGTTTTTTTAATCATTATATTAATCTTCTAAATCACTAATTGGTAAAAATGTTCCATTTGAAGATTCAAGATAGCCGAGCTCCGTGAACCAATTCCTTGGTTTGGCATATAACCGTTTGAATATTCTATCTTATCTATATGTTTCTCACTTGAAGCATCAACAAATCTTACTTCATTAAAACATGTAGCAACTTGAATATCTCGATTACAATCCAATATTTTTGACAATGTCCAATTACTCTGATTAGTAGTATAAGTCTTTCTTATTATACCATTCTGAGCAAAAATTATAGATGGAATTATCTCTAAGCCATTTGGTTTCGTTATTTTTGGTAAAACTTCACTCGTTTCTAATCCATTCACATCAAACATTTTTAACGTTTCTTCAAAATTTGCATCAGTTAGCTGGCTACCATTAAAAGCATATATTTTACTTTTTTCCTCAAAAAATATATTACCTCCTGATCCACTTTTGCCTCCCGAGCCAGCTACATCCTTAAACCATGCATGTCCTGCATTTTCGTTGTCATTTACCGGATGACCACCGCCACCACCTAGGCTTGCCGCTCCCAATGAAATAACTAAAGGTCCGCACGCCCCTAGTATAATATCCACCGCCACCACAATATGTCTTACATAACAGGCCTCCACCGTGTCCATTTTTACCAGATGTAGGGTCATATTGTGCACCACCACCACTAAAACCGCCTCCACCATCACAATGGTTTCCGCCGACCTCCGACCAGCTCCACCACCGACCTATACCTGCCGCTGGATACCCGGCCGTCCTCCGCCACCAGCAGATTCCAAACCTTCACCACCAGAACCTCCGCTTCCACCATAAGCCATTATAGTAACACCTTCATAAATATTAACTGTTCCGCAATCCTCTCCATTTTGTCCATCCCATGCAGAATTAGTATTATATTTAGGATTAGATCCATCTATTCCATCTTCTTCATTCTCTATATTGTACCCATTATTTCTCGCTTGTGTAATATTAGCGGCTCCTCCCGAACCACCAGAGCCGACCAATACCTGCTCCAGCACCTCCGCCTCCTCCGGCCTCCATGCAAACTAGTACCAGCAGCACCATTTCCCGCATCCCCACCATAAGCTATTAATGTTCCTGAACCATATAGATTTAATGTTGCATCTTCTCCATCTATTGATGGCACTCTTATTCCTGCATATCCTCCTGGTCCTCCTTTTGCTCCTTTATCACTTCCTATTTCTCCATCTTCTCCATATCCACTATCTACTGTTAATGTTACTCCTTCTTCTATATATAAATTTAATGTTGCTTT